>NZ_CEVIVD010000100.1:0-17521 GCF_982290655.1 Protofrankia sp. CiP1_Cm_nod3 | reverse complement strand
CCGTGGGTATTTTCGCCGGTCCCTGGCGGAACAACGGCCCTCGTGACAGTCACCAAAGTGACATGGCGCACGTGCCGTAGGCCCCTTCACACACGGCAGCCGGTCAGGCAGCCTGTGTATGGGAAACCTCGGGTGCGCCGGAGCAGGCTGTGGCAGGCGGCGTACGGCGCATCCGATCCGACGACGGTCCGGGCCGTGGCTGGCCCCGGCCGTCCCGGGATACCTGTCGACGTGACCGCGATCAACGGGCGGGACCGCGGTCACCGATGACAGCCCCCGCCGATACCACCCGGCAGAGCGAGCACACATCCACCATTATTCCACCGTGTGTCACTTGCGCGGCACTGTATGGATACGGGCCGAGGCATCCGGCCGAGCAGAGGGAGCACGTGACTCTGGACCAGGCTCGGGGTAGGCTTGCATGGCCGGTCAACTCGATGCCTGTGCGGCGCCGACTGCTGGCCGTCAACATAACCTCATCGTCATAACTTCATCGTCATAACTTCATTGTCGGGCCAAGTTTTTTTGGCCAGACGGCAACCCTCGGACGGGGAGCCCCAGCAGCGCAAGCCCTCGCGGTGCCGTGGGAAACCGTCCACCTACGGGTCGTGTGCAGCAGTCCCTCGGGACACGGAGCACATGGAGGCCACTGCCCAGACGGGTCGACGACTGAAACCAGATAGCCCTCTGACCAGAGGGCTTTCATTTTCTGGAGGCATGTCGTGACCGCCGTCCCTCTTGGCCTGACGATGCCCGAGGCGCTGGATGTCCTCGTGGAACTGGTTCATGACTGGCGGGACCGCGGACGTGTTACCACCACCGCCGGGCTCAAGCCCGGTCTGCAGCAGCGTACCGCCGGAGCATTCTCCGAGCAGACGCTTGGGTTCGCGACCTTCCGCGATTTTGTTCAGGCGGCTGCTGCCGCAGGGCGCGTCGGGCTGCACCAGATGCCTTCCGGGCACTGGATGGTCCTGCTACCGGGCGAGTCGCCTGATGACGTGCCGACATCCTCCTACAGCCGTTCGGCCGCCGCGGACATCGCGGAGGCCGGCGTCCGGCCAGCCTCTCCCAGGACCGCCCTCGCGTCGACGAGCCGTCTCCGTCACGAGGTGTGGCATTGCTTCGTCGACTGGGCGCCGGACCAGCGTCGGGTTTGGGACCGGCACAGCCGCCGCGGTGTCATGTACCCGGTGGATGCGGATGGCCGTCCAGCATGGGAATCAACGCCTGAACGATTCACGAAAATACCCGCTGCGGACATGTCCACCCAAGTCGGCTGGATGCGTGAATGGGCTGCGGCCCTTCCGGATGAGGATGCGCGCGCGGCGCTCCTGGCCAGCCTTGATGAAACCGCCCAGCGCGGGCGGTTCCGGCAGGAGCTGACCCACCTGGGGCTCGTGGCTGCCTGGCGGAGCGAACTGCAGCGGCGGATCCTCGCTCACGCCGTTGCGTGGGCACATGAGCAGAGCGTCGACGTGACCGATCTCCTGGAGCCTCGCGCGCGCACGGCTTCCGCACCTCCGGCTTCCATATCGAAGCCCGCTCCCGCCCCAGGGGTGTCAGACGACGAGCTCGCACAGTTGCGCGCGCTGCTGCACCTCGTGATCGACAACATGACCCTGGCCGAGCTTGCGAGCCTGCCGGTACGGGCCGAGCATCTCCTGCGCGTGCACGCCTGAAAGGCGGTTCGTCATCGGCGCCAGCACACGCGTCCAAGAAAAACGGGCGTGTGACCTGTTCGACGTTGCTCTCGCGCCGGCGGTCCTGTCCCCGGTAGACGGTGAAGTCTGCGACGTCGTCCTTTCTACGCGCGGTGGCAGCAGCGCCCCGCTGCGCTTGGCGACCCAGAAGCGCACCAGTTCGCGTTGGCTACGGCAGGCACACGAGGAGCTTGTAGGCCAGGCACAGGGGCTCACAGCACCGGTCACGACAGCGCTTCTTGACCACCTCATCAACCGGCCAGGCGCCGCGGGACGGGTGCGCGTTGCCGGGGGAGGCTACCGGGTCTGGCAGTCCGTGCTCGCCAGCGCGTCTGATATCACGCTGTTCGTCGAGCTCGGCGCTACCGTCACCGCCGGGCTTCCACCGGAAGTCGCTGAGCTGACGGTCGACGCTGTTCCGATCGAGGTAGGCGACGACGGCCGGCTTTCCGCTCAGGACCTGTGCGTTGTCGCGGCTCGGTTGGAGGCGATGTACATGGATCTCGGGCTGCGCGATCGACGAGAGCGCATCGATGGCCCCCAAGAAGTGCTCCTCCTCGGGACGCCGACGTCGGGTTACCGCGCGGTCCCAGCGGATTGGGAACCACGGATTCGGGTAACGGCCGCTGTCGTTGGCTTACGGCTCCTGGTGGCGGCGACACCAGGCGAAGTGCGCTCGCAGTCCCTTGTCAACCGCGCCGACCTCGGCGTCGTGGTGACCGGCCGTGCCGACTGGCCGCCGATAGTCCAGCAGATGCAGGACGCCGGGTGTCCTGTGGAGCGATTCGGCGTACCAGGCGAGAAATTCGACAGTTTCCACGATGCGGTCCGCCGTCACCTCGTAACGGTTATGTGGGACGCGGCGTCGGCTACCCTGAAGGAACTCCCCAGGATCGAGGCGGGACACACTGTTTACCATCGTAAGGTGGCAAGCACGCGCAAGTTCGACCACTTTGACGAGGGGTCACCGTCACCCTGTAAGCACGGTGCCACCATGTTTGTGCCCTGGAGCGGCGACAAAGCTCTCAAGGGAATGCAGCGCCGGTACGCCAACTTCCAGCCCGCAATGTTACTTCACTGCAAGCACTATCCAAATTGTGGTGTATATGCCGTACGCGGAATCGACCGACGAGCTCCTTGCCGCATCGGCGAGCGGCCCTGACGATCGGCCTGGACGGGAAAGCCCGGCCGAACAGGCGTTTTTCCATTTTGACAAGGCGGTGCGGGAGGGGGGACTTGAACCCCCACGCCCTGAGGCGGCAGATCCTAAGTCTGCTGCGTCTGCCATTCCGCCACTCCCGCGCACGTGCTGCCAGGTACGGCGTACCACACGGTAGGCGCCGCAGGTATCACGTACCGCCAGCTACAGGATAGCGACCGCTGGCCACGGACCGTCCAGCCGCCCATCCCAGCCCCTGCGCTGGCCGGCGAGGCCCGCGGAAGGCGGACACCGACCCGGCCTCCGAGCGGGCTCTGGCGCACATCACGGCAGGCGGACAGCCGGGCGGAAGCCTGGCAGGACAGCGACAAACTCGCGCCGATCATGATCTGTGCGGACGGCCAGGGGCCGTGTGCGGCGCCGTGTGGCCGCTGCGGGGCGTCACCGCCGTCACGGGGGTGGGCGGTAGGACCAGCCGGACCAGTGGTGGACGTCGATCAGGATGACCGGGCCGGTTGGCCGATGCCGCTGGTACTGGTGGTACTTCGCCGTCAGCCGGTCGATCGCGTCATGCCAGGCGGCGCTCTCCCCCGCCGGCTTCTTCCCGGCGGATCCGTCCCCGGTGGCTCCATCCTCGATGGTTTCGGCGCGGGCGGCTTCGGCGGGGATGATGCGGGCGAGGCCGTCGGCGCGGGCCCACCACAGGGTCTGCCAGTCCTCGTCGTAGTGGTCGGCGATCAGGGTGACCCGCGGGTTGGCCGCGATGTTGGCCAGGCGCCTGAGGGCCGTCGACCGTTTGGGCTTGTGGTCCACCGCCGTGACGATCACATCGTCGTGGAGCGCGAAGGTCACCGGCACCAGGTGCGGCTGCCCGGCCGCGTCCACGGTGGCGAGCCGGGCGACCCTGGCGGCGGCGAACCGGCGGCGCGCCTCACCGGCGTCCAGGTTCACCGGCGTCCAGGTTCACCGGCGTCCGAGTTCACCGGCGTCCGAGCTCACCGGCGTCCGATCGAGCCCGAGCGCATCCTGGGCCCGGTTCTCCTGGCCCCGGCGCTGCCCTGGCCCCGGGTCTGTCCTGGCCCCGGGGGCCGGGTGTGTCTGAGCAGGGTTCGCCACGTGTTCCAGTCCTTTCACGTTAAGGAAGCGAGACACCCCGTCTGCGTTATCGCCAGGCGGAGCGAGACAATGGAAATATGGCTGATACGGACGTGCCGGCCTCGCTGGAGGGGCTGCGGATCCGAGTGGACAAGACGGGGTCCGCGGTGCACGCCGCGCTGGACGCCGACCAGCGGGCCGCGTTCGAAGCGGAGTTCCGAGCGGCGCTGGCCCATGTCGACGACCAGTTCGGTCTGGACGCCGTCCAGGACGTGGTCGAACGATGGTGGCCGGCCGCGGTGTTGTGCGCGAATCCGGAGATCCGACAACGAGCGGCTCCGGGGATCCGACAGGAGATCAACATGGACAACCAGCGCTGACCGGCGGGCACCGACCAGGCCCGCCGGCGCCGTCGGCGTCGACGCCAGTGGCTGGCCTGTGACCAACGGACGCCCGACGACCCAGGGTGATCGAGGACGCGACTGGGGTGTCACGAGTCGGGGACGGATGGAACGACCCGGACACCTCAGCCGCGTCCTTAACCTACCCTGCCGATAGCAAATAGTCACTGATCGATTACAGGTGGTTCCAGCTTACACGGCAATTGGCATCCATGTACCCGGTTTGACGCGCTCCACCGCCACATCTTTTGCCGGATTTCGCCGCCACCTGCTCAGCGTCGACAACCCAGTAACAGAAAGTGGCTGGATACCGGGCGTCGAATGATCCAGCAAAACGCTCCGGACATACCCGACGGCTACCCGACGCAGGGCGGATCACAGACAACACAAACACATGAAGTAGCCATGCAACACAACGCAAGCAAACAGGACGACGCCGACGGGCGTGACACCCCAGGCAGGACGGTGCGCGCGGAACGATCCGGGTGAACGGGCGCTGGGACGGTCCCGGCGAAACGGCCGCCCACGTGCGCGGTGACCTCGCCGCGCGACCCGTAGGCCACCGGCACCACCGCCCCTGGCAACGTCCTCGTGCGACCCGCAGGTGGGCGGCTCCGGCACGCCCGGACAGCCTGATCTGAGCCCGTCAGGTGTGCGGCCCGCAGGCGGGCGGCCCCGGCAGTGCGCCAGGCCGGCAGGGGCGTCAGGCCGGCAGAAGCTCCCGCAGGACGTCCGCGAGCTGGCCGAAGGCGCGTCCCCGATGGCTGATAGCGTCCTTTTCCGCCGGGCGCAGCTGCGCGCTGGTCCGGTTCTGCCCGTCGGGGAGGAACAGCGGGTCGTAGCCGAAACCGCCGTCCCCGCGGGGCACCCTCAACAGCCGCCCGCGCATCTCCCCGTGCACGACCCGTTCGGCACCCGCCGGCGTCACCACCGCGGCCGCACACACGAAGGCCGCGCCACGGCGCTCCTCTGGGACGTCGGTGAGCTGGGCGAGCACGAGCGCGTTGTTGGCGGCGTCCCGCTCGGCCCGGCTGGCGCCGGGCAGCGGCCCGGACCAGCGGGCGGACAGGACGCCGGGCATGCCGCCGAGCGCGTCGACGGTCAGGCCCGAGTCGTCCGCGACCGCGGGCAGGCCGGTCACCCGCACCGCGTCCCGCGCCTTGATCAGGGCGTTCTCGGCGAAGGTGGCGCCGGTCTCGGGGACGTCGGGGCCGTCCGGCAGCGCCACGAGCTCGACGTCGAGACCGGCCAGCGCGAGGATGCGGCGCAGTTCGACGAGCTTGGCATCGTTACGGCTGGCCAGCACCACCCGCCGGGACGCCTGCCGGCCCGCGCCTGGCCGGTCCTGCCCGGGGAGGGTGGTCACCGGGCGCCTGGCCGCGCTCCGCCGGCGGGCACCGGGCGGGGGCCCGCCAGCGCGGCCCGCTGGATCTCGGTCAGCCGCGCGCAGCCGCCGACAGCCAGGTCGAGCAGCTGGTCGAGCATCGCGCGGTCGAACGGCAGGCCCTCGGCCGTCCCCTGCACCTCGACGAAGCCGCCGTCACCGGTACAGATCACGTTCATGTCGGTGTCGGCCCCGGAGTCCTCGTCGTAGGCGAGGTCCAGCAGCGGCCGGCCGGCGACGACCCCGACGCTGACCGCCGCCACGCTGCGGATCAGGGCGTCCGGACGGCCGAGCCAGCCGCACGCGTCCGACAGCGCGACATACGCGCCGGTGATGGACGCGGTGCGGGTGCCGCCGTCGGCCACCAGGACGTCACAGTCGATCGCGATCGTGTTCTCGCCCAGGATCTTCAGATCGACGCAGGTACGCAGGCTGCGGCCGATGAGCCGGGAGATCTCGTGCGTGCGGCCGCCGATGCGCCCGCGCACGGACTCACGGTCGTTGCGGGTGTTCGTCGCCCGCGGCAGCATCGAGTACTCCGCGGTCACCCAGCCCAGCCCGCTGCCCTTGCGCCAGCGCGGGACGCCTTCGGTGACCGACGCCGCGCACAGCACCCGCGTCCGCCCGAACTCGATCAGTGCCGAGCCCTCGGCATGGTCCTGCCAGCCGCGGGTGATGTTCACCGGGCGGAGCTCCCCGGATGTCCTGCCGTCGGAACGTCTCACGACGACTGACCCTACCGGGCGGACGCAACTCGACACCGGTCGAATCCAACCGGGCACCATCGGCGACAGTATGAAAAGCCCGCCGATGAACGCCCGCGCCGACGGGCCTGGGCCGCCGGGCATGCCCGGACCGACGCGCGTGCCCGGCGGCGCACCGGGCACGACGCTCCCAGCCCGGACCAGCCGGTCGGCGACGCCGCGGCCGGTGGCACCGAGAGCCGGACCTTCCAGATCCGGCCCGCGGCGGCACCCGGCACCCGGCACCCGGCACCCGGCACCCAGCACCCAGCACCCAGCACCCGATCAGCGTCCACGGAGCCACGGCGTACCAGGCTGAATCCGGCCTGGTACGCCTGCCCTGCCCGCCCGGGGCACGTGCCGGCCCGGTGACGCCCCCGACAGGCCGGCTGCTACTGATCTTCGACCGTGCGGACGACGCCCGGCCGCTCGGCAGCCAGCCAGCCGATCGGTCAGGACGGACCGGACGTGGACGGCCCGGACGTCGCGGGTACCGCGGGTGCGCGGCTAGATCTCGTAGATGGCGCCGGTCTCGGCCAGGGTCAGCGGGCCGTCGAAGGCGCCGGCCGCCTCCTCGCGGCTGCGTTCGGCGTCTCCCCACGGCACCAGGTGGGTGAGCACGAGACGGCCCACGCCCGCCTTGGTGGCGTGCTCGCCGGCCTCCCGCCCCGACAGGTGCACGCCGGGGGGGTTGTCCGGGACGTCCAGGAAGGCCGACTCGCAGAGGAACAGGTCGGCGTCCCGGGCCAGCTGGACCAGCTCGTCGCAGGCGCTGGTGTCACCGGAGTACGTCAGGGAGCGCCCCTCGGCGGTCACCCGCATACCGAACGCCTCGACCGGGTGCGCCACCCGCTCCAGATCGATCCGGAACGGGCCCACGTCCAGCCGGCCGGGGCTGATCGTCCGGAAGTCGTAGATGTCGGCGAGGGAGTCCTCCGGCCAGCGCTCGAACGCCGCGCACAGCCTTTCCTGGGTGTTGATGGGCCCGTAGACGGGCAGCTTGGGCGGCATGCCCTCGGGGTGGTAGCGGCGGGCGTAGGAGTTCACCACGAGGTCGAGACAGTGGTCACCGTGCAGGTGGGAGACGAGCAGGGCGTCGATGTCCCGCAGGTCGCAGTGCCGCTGCAGCTCGCCCATGGAGCCGTTCCCGGCGTCGAGCACCAGCCGGAAGCCGTCGGACTCCACCAGATAGGACGAACATGCCGACCGGGGTCCCGGGTAGGTTCCCGAACACCCCAGAATCGTGAGCTTCATCGGGCCACCGCCAATGCCGTCAGTACCGATACCGTCCGGGCTGGTGCCACCGGCACCGATGGTGCCGGTGGCGGTACCACCCACGCGGGGCGCGGGCTGGCTGCCGCGCGCCGCTGGAGGTCCGGCCCGGGCCGGCCCGGATCATCGAGTGCTCCGCACCGACCAGGTCGTCGGTGACCGTTCATCGCGGTTTCTGCGCTACTCGCCAATGTGACGCCCTCTCCCCTGACAAAGCCGATGACGCCGGTCAACAAAAGGTGATAAACGGTATAGCCCGGGATCAATGAGTACGCATCGACTTCTCGACACAGCACCGGGCGGGCTCTGACCGCGCCGATGGGCTCCTGGCCCGTCGAACCACGATCTCGCTCCTGACCTCCAGGGACGGCCGGCAGCCGGCCGCGTCCCGGATGACCGGCAGATGGGAAGACGTCGTAAGGCGCGACGCCCGCGGGGACGCCGCAGGCAGCGCATGCGGCCACGGCCCCGGCCGCGGCAGTCCTGCCGGCGCCGTCGGCGTGACCGGCGGACACGAAGATCGCCTCACCGCCCCGGACGGGGTGACGCACCCCGGACACGCGCGGCCGGCACGGGCCCGCGACGCGGGCGGACGCGGCGATCACGGACACCGGCCGCGATCGCCGCAGCACACTCTGTCGGCCAACGGGAATGTGGCGGGACCCGGTCGGGATCCGACCGGGGTTCATCAGGGGCTGATCGGAGTTCACGGTCGCGATGGCATGACTGCCACCAGCGCTACCGAACACCCCGATGGGCGCGCCGCTCATGAGCGATCAGACTAAGCCCGAAATCCCGTTCCGACCGTGTGGCAGTGGTCACGAAACCCATGTCGAATTTTGGACAGCCCGGACGAGCCGGTATCAGGGCGCATCGGGGTACATCAGCGACCATCCTGGGACGTGGGAGAAAAATAGTGATCATTGCCTCGGTACCGCCGGGTACACCGACGGGACCACGCCCGCCGGCTTCCCGGTCACGCCCAGAGCTGACCCTCAAGTGCGGCTTCGGCCTCCTCCAGCGTCCCCGCGTATGCGCCGGTGGACAGGTATTTCCAGCCTCCGTCACAGACGATGACGGCGATGTCGGCGCGCTGCCCGGCGCGCACGCACCTGTCCGCTTCGATCAGTGCCGCGTGCAGGATGCAGCCGCTCGAGATCCCGGCGAAGATCCCCTCCTCCTCGACCATCTGCCGGGTCCGCCGTAGTGACTCCTTCGGCCCCACCGAGATACGGGTGGTGAGCACGCTCCCGTCGTAGAGCTCGGGGATGAAGCCCTCGTCGATGTTGCGAAGGCCGTACACGATCTCGCCGTACCGGGGCTCCGCCGCGATGATCCGGATACCCGGGACCCGTTCGCGCAGGAAACGGCCGGTGCCCATCAGCGTCCCGGTGGTGCCGAGGCCCGCGACGAAGTGGGTGATGGTCGGCAGGTCCGCGAGGAGCTCCGGACCGGTCGTCTCGTAGTGCGCCTGCGCGTTCGCCGGGTTGCCGTACTGGTAGAGCATCACCCAGTCGGGATGCTCGGCCGCCAGCCGCTTGGCCACGGCAACGGCCTCGTTGGAGCCGCCGCTCGCGGGCGAGTACACGATCTCGGCGCCCCACATCGCGAGCAGCTGCCGCCGTTCCGCCGAGGTGTTCTCCGGCATCACGCAGACCAGCCGGTAACCCCGCTGGCGACAGACCATCGCCAGCGAGATACCGGTGTTCCCCGACGTCGGCTCGAGAACGGTGGCGCCGGGAGTGAGCAGGCCGCGCTTCTCCCCGTCCGCGATCATCCACAGCGCGGCCCGGTCCTTGATCGAACCGGTGGGATTGTCCTGTTCCAGCTTGGCCCACAACCGGACGTCCGGCGATGGCGAAAGCCTGGGCAGACCGACCAGGGGGGTGCGGCCAACCGAGTCCACCAGGGAGTCGAAACGCATGAGCTCTTCCGGCCTGCCTGTCTCAGATGCCCGCCGTCGCCGGCATCATGGCTGAGCCGCCGGCGACGGCGGGGAGAATGGTTACGGTGTCACCGTCGGAAATTTTTGCGTCGAGACCGCCGAGAAAACGAACGTCTTCGTCATTGACATAGATGTTCACAAAGCGGTGCAGCTCACCGGCGTCCTCGGAGACGAGCCGGCCTCGCAGCCCCGGGAAGTGGCTGTCGATGTCGATGAACAACGCCGCGAGCGTGTCTCCCACACCCTCGACGACCTTGGACCCGCCCGTGTAGCTGCGCAGGATCGTCGGCACGCGGACCTGGACTGCCATGCTGCTCCTCATCGTCGTGCTCTGTTTCGTCGCGCTCTGTCGGTGTTGCTGTTCGGTCGGTGTTGCTGTTCGGTCGGTGTTGCTGTTCGGTCGGTGCTGCTGTTCGGTCGGTGCTGCCGGCCGGCGCTGCCGGTCGGGCTTCGGGCCCCGCTCCGGCAGCGCCGTCCGGCCGCGCTCCGGCCTTCGGCCCCGCCTCGGCTGTCAGCGCCATACCCCGAAGGATCCCGTCCCGCTCCGGATCCCTCGCCCCGGGGACGCGCGCCCGGCTCCGCGCGGCATCCGGCACAACGTCGGGCGCAGTCAGACGATTTCCACCGGCTCCTCCGTCACGACTGCGTCGATGATGCGGTACGAACGGAATTCGATCTTCTCCGGGTCGCGGGTCGAAGCCAGGACATAGTGGGCGCCGGGTTCCTGGGCCAGCGGGATGTCCGTGCGGGACGGGTAGGCCTCGGTAGCGGTATGTGAATGATAGATAACTACCGGCTCTTCGTCCCGCTCCTCCATGTCGTTCCAGACCCGCAGGTGCTCCATGGCGTCGAACCGGTAGAACGTCGGCGACCGCTCCGCGTTCTCCATGGCCACGAAGCGCTCCGGGCGGTCCGAGCCGGCCGGGCCCGCGACGATCCCGCAGGCTTCGTCGGGATGATCCCGCCGGGCATGGGCGATGATGGCCTCGTAGATGGCCCGATCGATGCGCAGCACGGGCCAACGGTACGACGAGCGGCATCCACCACGAGCCACGATCATGCGTACATGGCGAAGAATGCCTGCCCATGATCTGATTGTGCCCGCGAGAGCGCCCGGCGGGCCGCCGCCGGGCCTCCGGAGCACGACGGGCCGTGTCACAGCGAGCCGTGTCAGGGCCATGTCACATCGGGTCAGGCCGTGTCACAGCAGCGCCTGGACGAGCTGCTCCTGCAGGTCCCCGAGGAACAGGTACACCTCGACCACGGGGCGGCGCGGGTCCTGGCCGCCGATCTCGTACAGGGCTTCGGCCGACGTGTCGTCGGTGAGGTTCAGCCGGGCGCCCAGCACCAGCCGCAGGTCGGTGAGGGTGACCAGCCAGTCCTGGACGGCGGCGTCGTCGAGCAGGACCCGGCCGCCCGCGGCCGGCACGGTGGCCAGTGCCCGGCGCGCGGCGTCACGCTTGCCCGCGCGGATGTCGTCGGAGGTGCGGCGGCGGTAGTCGGCGGCGGCCTCCTGGTCGTTCGGATAGGCGTCCGGCAGCAGCCGGGCCACCGCCGGGTCCTCCGGTACCGCCGGGGGCACGGCCCGCAGGCCGACGATCGCCTCCAGCGGGTCGGCCACCGGCGGTGGCTCCAGCAACGCGTCGATCTGACTGATCAGCTCGGTCAGCAGGGTCGCCTGAAGCGGACCGAGGACCATCTCGACGCCGTCTCCGGTACGGCTGAATCCGTTGGACACGCTCTCCCAACCAAGGTCAACAGTGATCGGCCCGGGCCACGTCCGGTAGATCTTCAATCACGCGGACCGGCATCCGGACGACCACCCGTCGCTTTGCTAACGCCACCGACAGCTTCGCTGGTTCCTTCTCGGCCCACGAGGAGCCACCCGGCCCGCCGGCCCGCCGGCCGCGCCGACCGCGCCGGGCACCCCACGCTCATGCCCAGGTGGCCCGGTGCCACACCGGCCAGCACGGATCATCCGCCGGACACGGCCTAGTCCTGCGCGACCGTGGCCCACAGGCCGTAGGCGTGCAGGCGGGTGGCGTCCCGCTCCATCTCCTCCCGGGTGCCGGAGGAGACGGTGGCCCGTCCCTTGTGGTGGACGTCGAGCATGAGCGCCTTGGCCTTTTCCCGGCTGAAGCCGAACAGTCTCTGAAAGACGTAGGTCACGTACGACATCAGGTTGACGGGGTCATTCCACACGATCGTGACCCAGGGCCGGTCGTGCTCGGCGGCCTCGTCGGAGTCCAGGACCTCTTCGGGTGCGGCGGTGGCTAGTGGCACGGACTCCATTGTGGCGCGTGTGCGGGCCGAGTTCCCCCCGGGCCACCGGGCCCGGGGGGAAGCCGGATCGATCTTCGAGCAGCCGGCCGGACGCCGCTCCCGCCGCACCGCTCCCGCCGCACCGCGGCCGCGGTGCCGGCGGCGTGCGTGGCGTCCGCGATATCCGCGACGTGCGCGACGCCCACGGCATGCACGGTGCCCCGTCGGCTCCCAGGCGTCCCGCCCGCTGTTTCGCCCCGTCCTGCCCCACCCGTCGGCCGGGTGGCGAACCGCGTCGAAGCCGGCACGTGGAGGCACGCCCCGGCATGCGGCGAACAGCAATGAACACCATTGGTCACCAGTGGGTGTAGACGGGCCGGCCGTCGAACGGCACGAGAACCACGGCGTGGGCGCGACAGATACGCCCATACCCTAACAGCAGGTAACCGAAATGGTGTATTTAATTGTATTCAGTCATGATTTGGCTATCTTTTTGGTCACGGTTCGCTGCCCGACACAAAAAACCTCTTCGACAGCAGTCCGGACCCGTCGCGTCGCATCTCGGACTCTTGCCTACGGATAGTGACCAGGACGTCGACATCCCGCTGCGGCCGATCCCCGCACCACCAGCGCACCATTGCCCGCGCACGGCCCTTTCATTCATATTTCCGGCCATGTCGTACGAATTTGCATGAATCGTTACGGGTCGAATCAGCAACGGAAAGGAGTGGCCGCCATGAACAACGGCGTCAGCTGGGGCTGAGAACAGGACCGGCACCAGAACGGAACACATCACACACGCCGACGCCAGCCGGCGGCTCCCGACGGACAACCACCGCCACCGCGCGGGGAGAAAAGGACGTGTTGAAAATGAGAAAGAACGACGCGGACACGAACGGCGTCAGTTGGGGCTGAGAAACCACCGCGGTACGGTTGACGGTGTCGGCGACATCCGCCGCGGGCGGCGGAGCCCCCGTCCGCCGGGCCCGCCAGGACAGGTCGGGCCATGAGCGGCCGGGCCGCGGCCGTGCGGGCCGGTCGGGCCCGCGGCGGCCGGCCAGGCGGTACGCGCGGGCCGGTCGGCAGCCGGCCCACGGGAGCCGGTCCGCCGGCCCCTGACCCGGCGAACGGGCCGTCGACACGACAAGGCCGACACGGCCCCGGTCGGACAGGGGCGCCACGGCGCCCCCTCGCAATATCGGTATCAGCTCACTACGCCCCCACCGCGTAGTACATGATCGGGGCGTAGTGAACGATGACCGTAACGTCAAGCCTACGTAAGGCACCGGGTGCGCCGCCGTCCAGGCGGCGTGATCCCGGTGGCCCGATCACGCAACCTCCGCAGGCAGGACGGGAGCCCAGATGGCCGTCGGCGCGCGTGCACGGTTAGTACCGTCCAGGTACCACCTGGTGCTCGTCATGGTCACCTCCACCGCGGCGGCCGTGACCGTGGTCTGCCTGGCCCGCCTGCCGGAAACAGCCGGACCGGTCTCGTGGTATCGGCTGGCCCTCGGGATCGCCTGTGTCGCGATCGGCCCGATACCCCTGCTGCGGGTGCGTTCGGGGCACCACACCGGCGACTACGACCTCAGCGAGGCCAGCGTGGTCATCGGGCTGGCCCTGCTGCCCGCCCCCCAGCTCGTCACGATCAGCGCCGTGGTGGTCCCGGTCATGCACGCCATCCTGCGCAGGCCACCGGTGAAGGTGATCTTCAATGGGGCCAGCGCCACGTTGGGCACCGCGGTCGCGGCCGGCGTCCTGTGGCTGTCGGGCGGGCGTCCAGGGCATCTGGAGGGTGTGGAGATCCTGCTCGCGGCACCGGCCGGCCTCACGGTCTGCCTGTGGACCAGCCTGTCCGTGTCCATGGTGATCTCCGCGGCGCGCGGGACGCCGCTGCGCCGGACCCTGTGCGAGACCATGGGCATCAGCACCGTGATCGCGGCCGGCGGCATCGCGGTCGGCTGCGCGGCCGTCGCGCTCGCCCACACCAGCCCGGTGACGCTGATCGTCCTCCCGCCGGTCCTGGCGGGCCTGGTGATGGTCTACCGGATGCAGGTCGACTCGGCCCAGCAGCGTGACCACTGGCGCCAGCTCAACGCGGCCGCGAAGGATCTCGCCATTCTGGACCGGACGGCCATCGAGGCCCGCGCGACGAGGATCGCCTATGAGATCTTCCGGCCGGACGGCGTGGAGCTCGTCGTCGACCCGATAGCACCGCCGGGCCCACCGCCGATACCACCGCCGGGCCCACCTGCGCCCGTGCCACCGGCGTCGATATCGCGGCCGCCGGCGCCCGCGCCCCGGCCGTCCGGATCGCCGACCGCATCGCCAACCGGCTTCCAGCGCGGAACCGACCATGTCGCCACCCCGCTGACCGGGCCTGCCGGCCAGGTCGGGGTGCTGCGGCTGCGCTTCGCCCGGCCGGCCCCCTGGAAGGACCACGACCAGGCCGTCCTCGCCGCGTTCGCGAACCTGGTGGCGCTTGCGGTCACGAACGCCAACACCTATGCCGAAGCCCACGACCAGGCGTTCCACGACGCCCTGACCAACCTGGGCAACCGCCGGATGCTCCAGCGGCGCACCGCCGAGGCGATCGCCGCCACCGCCGCCGGGCCGCGCTCCGCCCTGCTGCTCGTCGACCTCGACCGGTTCCGGGACGTCAACGACACCCTCGGGCACGACGCCGGCGACCAGCTGCTGCGCGGGATCGCCGAACGGCTGCGGCGCGGCGTCCGCGCGGGCGACCTGGTGACCCGCATCGGCGGGGACGAGTTCGCCGTGCTGCTGACCGGGATCCGGGACGCCGAGGCCGCCGAGACCATCGCGGCCACGCTGACCAGGGTGCTGGCCCACCCGGTCGCCGTCGAGGGGATGATGCTCTCGGTGGAGGCGTCCATCGGGATCGCCTGCCTCCCCGAGGACGGCGACACCGTCGACGAGCTGCTGCGCCGCGCGGACGTCGCCATGTACCAGGCCAAGAGAACGCACGGCGGTTACCGGCGTTACCGGGCCGACGAGGATTCCTCCACGCTGGCCCACATGGCGTTGATGGCGGACCTGCACGACGCGCTCGACCACGGCGACATAAACCTGTGCTACCAGCCGCAGATCGACCTGGAAACGGGCCGGATCGTCGCTTTCGAGGCCCTCGCACGGTGGAACCACCCGGTTCTCGGCCGGCTTTCCCCGGACGCCTTCATCGGTGCCGTGGAACAGTCCGGACGCATTGGCGACTTCACCCGGACCGTGCTGCGGGAGGCGTTGTCCGCGGCCGGCCGGTGGCACGCGGACGGCGCCCGGGTGGGTATTTCCGTGAACCTGTTCGCGCGCAATCTCCTGGAACCGGGCCTGGCCACCGAGATCGCGCAGCTGCTGCTGGCGAACAGGCTGTCCGCGGCGGCGCTCACCCTGGAGATCACCGAACGGGCGGTCGTCACCGAGTCCGCCGCGACCGCGCGCTCGCTGGCCGCGCTGCGCGACCTCGGGGTGCGGCTGGCCGTGGACGACTTCGGCACCGGCTACGGCGCGCTCAACGTGCTCGGGCAGTTCGACCTGCACGAGGTGAAGATCGACCAGTCGTTCGTCCGCGACGCCGCCGGTGGCCGGGCCAGCCGCGCGATCGTGCGGGCCACTGTCGCGCTGGCCCACGACCTCGGGCTGCGGGTCGTCGCCGAGGGGGTCGAGGACGCCGAGACCCTCAACGCCCTGTCCGCCCTCGGCTGCGACCTCGCCCAGGGTGCGTTCATCAGCCCACCGGGCACGGCCGAGGAGGCCACCGCCCTGCTGCGGGACGCCGGCCGGCTGGCGGCCCCGCGATCGGCCGACGTGCTGCCGTTCCGGCGCCCCGCCGGGGAGCGGGCCGGGGGCGCCGCGCCCGTCCGCAGGGCGTATCCGGCGACCGACGGCAGATGACCTGACACGGAGATGACCCGATACACCAGGATCGTGCGTGTGATCTGCTGAGGTCCTAGTGTGGTCCGCGATGACCACGCCCACACCGCTGCCCATGCCGCTGCCCGCGCAGCCGCCAGCACCGGCGTCCACGGCCCTGCTGACCGACCAGTACGAGCTGACGATGTTGCGGGCCGCGCTGCGTTCGGGGGCGGCGTCGCAGCGGGCGGTCTTCGAGGTGTTCACCCGGGCGCTGCCGGCCGGGCGCCGGTTCGGTGTGCTCGCCGGCACCGGCCGCCTGCTGGAGGCGATCGCGGCGTTCCGGTTCGGCCCGGACGAGCTCGCCTACCTGCGCGGCAACGGGACCGTGGACGACGCCACCGCGGACTACCTGGCCGGCTACCGCTTCAGCGGGGACATCCACGGCCTCGCCGAGGGCGAGCCGTTCATGCCGAACACCCCGGTGCTGGTCGTCGAAGGCACCTTCGCCGAATGCGTCCTGCTGGAGACGCTGGTGCTCTCCGTGCTCAACCACGACAGCGCGATAGCCGCCGCGGGCGCCCGGATGGTCGCCGCGGCCGCGGGCCGGCCGTGCGTCGACATGGGCTCCCGCCGCACCCACGAGCAGGCCGCGGTCGCCGCGGCCCGGGCCGCCTACCTGGCCGGCTTCACCGCCACCTCGAACCTGGCGGCGGGCCGGCGCTGGGGCATCCCCACGACCGGCACGGCGGCGCACGCGTTCACGCTCGTCCACGCCTCCGAGCGGGACGCGTTCGCCGCCCAGACCGCCGCGCTCGGGACGGGCACCACGCTGCTCGTCGACACCTACGACGTGCCGGCGGCGGTCGCCACCGCGGTCGAGGTGGCCGGGACGGCGCTCGGCGCGGTCCGGCTCGACAGCGGCGACCTCGCGGCCGTGGCCCGGGCCACCCGCGCCCAGCTCGACGGCCTCGGCGCGCAGGCCACCCGCATCATCGTGACCGGGGATCTCGACGAGCACGCCATCGCCTCGCTCGCGGCCTCGCCGGTGGACGGCTACGGCGTGGGCACCAGGCTCGTCACCGGCTCGGGCGCGCCGACGACGGGCTTCGTCTACAAGCTCGTCGAGGTGGCGGGGACGGCGGTCGCGAAGGCCTCGGTCGGCAAGAGCACCAGGGGCGGCCGTAAGCATCTGACCCGCCGGCACGGCCGCGACGGGGTGGCGGTCGCCGACGTGATCACTACGCCGGTCCGGGGAGCCGAGCCGGCGGCGAAGCGGGACGAGAGCCACACCGGCACCGGCACCGGCCGTCCGCGGGCCCCGCGCGGCCCGGAGGCGGGCCCGTCCTGGCCGGAACGGCCGCTGCTGGTGCCGCTGGTACGCGGCGGCCGGATTCTCGACTCCGACGCGACGACCGCCGAGGGGCTGCGCGCCGCCCGGGCCCATCACCAGGCGGCCCTGGCGTCCCTGCCGGCGCACGCGCTGCAGGTCACCTACGGCGGGCCGTGCCTGCCGGTCATCACCGCCGGCCAGCGGGCAGCGCGGCAGCCCGGACAGCTGTAGGCCCCGCCGGACGGGCCCGCGGCCCGCCCCATCGCCCTACCGGCTCACCCCGCTCGCCCGGCTCGCTCTGCCCAGCCGGTTCGTTCTGCCCATTCAGCTCGCTCTGCCCAGCCGGCTCGTCCCGCC
>NZ_CEVIVD010000099.1:9364-20200 GCF_982290655.1 Protofrankia sp. CiP1_Cm_nod3 | reverse complement strand
ATCCAGACCGGTCGGCGGCCGGGGCCGGGCGGGCCGGCGCATCCGGGCGGGCCGGCGTATCTGAGCGGGCCGGGGCATCCGAACGGGCTGGGGCATCCGACAGGCAGCCGCGGACGGTGATGTACCTGGTCGAGGAGATGAACCGGGGCGGGGCGCAGCGGCGCACCGTGGAGCTGATGCGCCGGCTCGACCCGAACGAGTTCCGGCTGGTGTTCTGCTCGCTCAGCGGCCGGCGGGGCGAGCTCGATGACGAGATCCGTTCGCTCGGGGGCGAGGTGTACTACCGCCGGCTCGGCCCGGCCTTCCCGCTCACCTTCTACCTGCTGCTGCGCCGCGTGCGCCCGCAGGTCGTCCACGCGTACGCGTCGGATGCCACCGGGCTCGTGTTCGGTATCGCCCGGGTGGCCGGTGTGCCGCGCCGGGTCGCGCATTTCCGGGTCAGGGCCGACGGGGCTGGTGGCATCATCGGCCGGCCCGGTGACAGAACCGGAAGATCCGCTGGCGGAACCGGGTGGGCCGCTGGCGGAACCGGCTGGTCGGGTGCCACCACCCGCCGGCGGAGGCGCAACGCTGGCGCGCTTCTGCGGCACGCGGCGGGACAGGCGGCGCTCGACGCGAACGCGACCGATCTGCTGGCCGTGTGCGAGGCGGTCATGCGCGAGCTGTGGCGCCCGGAGTGGCGGGTCGACCCCCGCTGCCGGGTGATCTACAACGGGCTGGAGGTCGAGCCGTTCGGTGTCGCCATCGCGGCCCGCCGGCGTGCGCTGGAGAGCGTTCCCGAAGGGGCACGCAGCCCGGTCATCATGATCCATATCGGCCGGCCGGGAGCGAACAAGAACCGGGCCCGCGCCATCGACGTACTCGTCGCGCTGTGCGCGCGGGGGGTGGACGCCCGCCTACAGATCGTCGGGCGTCAGGACCCGGCGGAGACCGCGGAGCTGCTCGCCAGGGCGTCCGCCGGGGGGGTGCGTGGCCGCGTCGAGCTGCTCGGCGAGCGGGACGACGTGCCCCGGCTGCTGGTCGCCGCGTCGCTGCTGCTGGTCACCTCGTATCTCGAGGGCCTGCCGAGCGTCGTGCTCGAGGCGTGCGCGGTCGCCACTCCGGTGCTGGCCACGGACCTGCCCGGGATCGCGGAGGTCGCCCGCCTGCTGCCCGGGATCACGATGTTGCCGCTGTCCGCCACGGACGAGATCTGGGCCGACACGGCCCGGGCGCTGACCGCTGTCCAGCCGCTGCTCGAGGACCGGCGGGCGGCGCTGCGGCGCTTCGTGCGCTCGCCGTTCACGCTTGAGAACTGGCAGCGGGAGCTGACGGCGGTCTGGTCGCGGCCGCCTGAGCCGAGGCTGCCCGAGCGGTTGCCTGAACGGCACCGGCAGGCGGGCGGGCGGCTGTGCCCCGGCGGGCCGTCCAGCCGCCGTGCGAGAAGAACTCCCCGTCCGCCCAGCGGGTGACGACGTCCTGATCGGGCTGGGCGAACCGTTCGGGCAGGGCATCCAACGGATGCCAGGCCAGCCGGCGCGGCCGGCGGGGGAGGCCGGTGGCGGCCGCGCCGTGGGCGCCGGTGACGCCGTATGTGCGGGTGACGTGGAAGAACAGCCCAAGCTGTTCCCGGTCGTCCGCCCAGTGATGCGCCACGTGTTCCAGCCGGACATCCTCGAGCGTTGTCAGCAGCGCCGCCTGTTCACGCGCCACGCGGACCGCGGCGTCGCCGGCGGCCTGCCCCTCGAGGTTTCCGGCCGGCAGCCGCCAGCATGCCGGCGACGTCTCGTCGCCGGTGGTGAGAAGAATTCTGTCCCCGGTGCGCACCAACAGGTGAACCCGCACCGGCAGCGCCGACCGGCTCATTGTGCGGTGCGCTTTTCGTGGGGCGTGTCCCGGCACGTCGTCATGGCCGTATCCCGTTTCTCCGGACACCGTCGGGCCCGCTCCTGGCAGGGTGGTGCCGGTGCTGGCGGCCGGTGCCCTGTACCGGCGCGGTAAAGGTGCGGCGGCGCAGGTCGCACGACCGGGGGCTGTCGTCGTAACCTGTGCCGCCGCACCCGTGGTGCGGTACCGGCGCTCCCCACCCCGGTGGGGTGAGTGGGGACGGAGGCGGGGATCGCCGGTACCAGTCCGACCTCGGTGGCCGGGGCACGGTCAGCCGGCCACCGAGGAGTTCGTGGTCCCCTCGGAAAGGTCCCCGGCGACGCGAAAAAGGGGCATTATCGCGCGCCGCCGGAGACCAACTCGGAGCATGGATGACAATCAACATCCAGCGTCTTTCCGCCTCTTTGGAAGGCCGGCCGTCCGCTGAACTGTCTCGGAGCTTAGGGTGCGTCCGGCGGGTGCGTCCACTCTCAATTTCACGGTATCCGTGCCGGTCGAACTCCGGCTGCCGGACGATCAGTGCCCGGGCGTATTAGCCCGCCGGGGCGACGGCCGTCCGATGGCTGGTCACGCTCGAATCCAGAGGGTATCCGAACTCCCGGCCGGTGGGAACTCCCGGCTGTATTGTGTCCCGCTCCTGAAAACCGCGCACATCGTTCTGGCGGGGCCGTAAGAGGCCGTTCGGCGAATTATCGGAACTCCCTGTCGGGCGGGGAGATACGGCCGGGGCGGTACTCGCCGGGCGGGACTTCCGGCTCCGGCGGAATACGGACGTAATTTTCACAACCGGGCGACGACGGACATCTGGCGGTATCTCAACGGACGGTGGGCGCGTGGTGTGGCGGACGGTCCCGCTGCCTGCCCGCTGCCTGGCTGCCCGGAGCGCCTTCGCCCGGGGCGTCACGTTGACCGGCCGCGCGGCGCCGATCGGCGCGGCCGGCGCCACCGCGGCCCCGCCGCTGCCGGGACCGGGTGCTTCCGGGACCCGCCCCAGGGCCCGGCCGGTGGAACGGCGGTGGCGGGAGGTGCTGTGAGGTGGCGTGAGGGAGGTGGGAGAACGGTGACGGACGGGAACGGCACGGTGTCTCTTCTGGCAGGGTAGCGCGATGTGGTGTCCGCCACGTAAGGGGCCGGGGAAGGGGATATTGCGGGGCGATGGGTGCCTGTGTGATTGGTGTTACAGCCGCGGGTACCGTCGAGGACAGGCGGCCTTCCGAAGGGTGCGGCCGTAGCGGCCATACAGTTCAGGCGGTCGATTGGATGCGGTGAGTCACGGCTGCCGCCGATGGGTCGCGCCATGTCCTCCGCGACCGTGCCGGTCGGGCCGGCTCGGTCGAGCCATACTCGATCGAGCTGTATTGGTCGGACCGTATTGGTCGGACCATATCGATCGAGCCGCGCCGGCCGGGCCGTATCGGGCGGGCGCTGTCGGTCGGGCCGTACCGGTCGGGATTGCGGCGGTTGACGGATCGTGTTGATCGCCGGGCGACCGCCCGACCGCCCGGCCGGCCGGGGTCAAAACATCCCGCAGCCTACCAGAATTGAAAAAAGAGTCGAGCCGGGTAGTTCTGGACACGGCGGGCACGGATCTGTGAGGATGCCGGCCGGTGACCCTCAAAGTCGTTTAGGCTCACTGCGACAACGGAATGTACCGACGATAGAGGAGTTCTCTGACGTGGTTACGCGAGTGGGTGTCAACGGCTTCGGCCGTATCGGCCGCAACTTCTGGCGGGCGCTTCAGGCTAGTAAGCGTAACGACATAGAGATCGTTGCAGTGAACGACCTTACCGACAACAGGACACTTGCGCATCTGCTCAAGTACGATACTACGCTGGGCACGCTGTCGGAGCCGGTGAGTCCCGCCGACGGCGGGATCAAGGTCGGCGACGGCTTCCTCAAGGTGGTCTCCGAGCGTGACCCGGCGGCCCTGCCCTGGGGGGACCTCGGGGTCGAGGTCGTCGTCGAGTCCACCGGCCGGTTCACCAAGGCCGAGGACGCCCGCAAGCACATCCAGGCGGGCGCGAAAAAGGTGATCATCTCCGCGCCGGCCAAGGGCGAGGACCTCACCGTCGTCATCGGCGTGAACGACGACATCTACGACCCGGCGCAGCACACGATCCTGTCGAACGCCTCCTGCACGACCAACTGCGTGGCGCCGCTGGCCAAGGTTCTCGAGGACACCTTCGGCATCGAGCGCGGCCTGATGACGACCGTGCACGCCTACACCAACGACCAGGTCATCCTCGACTTCCCGCACTCGGACCTGCGCCGCGCCCGCGCCGCCGCCCAGAACATCATCCCGACGACGACCGGCGCGGCCAAGGCGACGTCCCTGGTGCTGCCGCAGCTCAAGGGCAAGCTGGACGGGCTGGCCCTGCGCGTTCCCGTCCTCGACGGGTCGGTGACCGACCTGGTCGTCACGCTCAAGCGCGAAGTCACGATCGAGGAGGTCAACGCCGCCTACCGGGCCGCCGCCGAGGGCCCGCTCAAGGGCGTCCTCGTCTACACCGAGGATCCGATCGTCTCCTCCGACATCGTGGGGACGGCCGCCTCCTGCACCTTCGACTCGCTGCTCACCATGGCCAGCGGCAACCAGGTGAAGGTCATCGGCTGGTATGACAACGAGTGGGGCTACTCCAACCGCCTGGTGGACCTCACCGCCCTCGTCGGCGGACGCCTGTAGGAACATCGGGGCGGAGAACCCTGTCGGCCTCCGGCGATGCGATAACGATCATCGCATCGCCTTTGGCCGTGGAAGATCCTGCTGGCCTCCGGCGATGCGATAACGATCATCGCATCGCCTTTGGCCGGTGGGGAAAAACTGGCGGCTTCTGGTGTCTTCGGGCGATGCCACGACGATCATGGACGTGTCGTCCGAAGCCGGTTGGGACTTCGGAGTAATGGCGTGACGACCATTGACGATCTACAGGTCGCCGGGCGGCGGATCATCGTCCGCAGCGACCTGAACGTTCCGCTGGACCGTTCCGGCGACACACCCCGGATCACCGACGACGGGCGGGTCCGCGCCAGCGTGCCCACCATCCGGGCGTTGCTGGACCGGGGTGCCCGGGTGGTCGTCTCCTCCCATCTGGGACGGCCCAAGGGCACACCCGACCCGGCGTACTCGCTCGCCCCGGTCGCCGGCCGGCTCGCGCAGCTGCTCGGCCGGCCGGTCGCGTTCACCGGGGACGGCACCGGCGACATCGCCGGCACACACGCGCAGAAGATTGTCGCCGGGCTGGGCGACGGTGAGATCGCGCTCCTGGACAACCTCCGGTTCCACCCGGGGGAGACCAGCAAGGACGCGGCCGTGCGGGCCGCGTTCGCCGACCAGCTCGCCGGGCTGGCCGACTACTACGTCGGGGACGCCTTCGGCGCGGTCCACCGGGCGCACGCCAGCGTCGTGGACCTGCCCGAGCGGCTGCCGCACGCGGCCGGGCAGCTCGTGCTCAGGGAGCTTGAGGTGCTGCGCACCCTCGCCAGCGGCGCGGCCCGTCCCTACGTTGTCGTCCTCGGCGGGTCGAAGGTCAGCGACAAGCTCGGGGTGATCCGGGCGCTGCTGCCCAAGGTCGACGCCCTGCTCATCGGCGGCGGGATGTGCTTCACCTTCCTGGCCGCCCAGGGCCACGGCGTCGGCGGGTCACTGCTGGAAGCGGACCTGATCGACACCACGAAGGGCCTGCTCGCCGAAGGGGGGGACCGGATCGTGCTGCCCACCGACGTGGTGGTGGCCGACGAGCTCTCCGTCGACGCGCCCACCGCCGTGGTGGCGGCCGGGGCCATCCCGGCCGGCCGCAAGGGCCTCGACATCGGGCCGGCGTCGGTGGCTCTGTTCGCCGGTCGGCTGCGCGGCGCCCGCACCGTCTTCTGGAACGGCCCGATGGGCGTGTTCGAGCTCCCGCCGTTCGCGGCCGGAACCCGTGGGGTGGCCGAGACGATCGCCGGGCTCGACGGCCTGACCATCGTCGGCGGCGGTGACTCGGCCGCGGCCGTGCGCACCCTCGGTATCGACGAGGAGGCGTTCACCCACATCTCCACCGGTGGCGGCGCCAGCCTCGAATACCTGGAGGGCAAGACCCTGCCCGGACTCGCAGCATTGGACGTGTGATGGCAAGCGAGAAGAACGAGAAGAACGAGAAGAACGAGAAGAACGAGAAGAACGGGAAGAACGGGAAGAAGAAGCCCCGGGGGACGGGCCGGCGCATCCTGGTCGCGGGCAACTGGAAGATGAACCTCAACCATCTTGAGGCGATCGCGCTGGTCCAGAAGATCGCTTTCGACCTCAAGCCGGTCGAGCTCGACAACGCCGAGGTCGTCGTCCTGCCCCCGTTCACCGATCTGCGCAGCGTCCAGACCCTTGTCGACGGGGACAAGCTCGCGATCGGCTACGGCGCGCAGGACCTCTCCCCGCACGGCTCCGGCGCCCACACCGGGGATATCGGCGGGCCGCTGCTCGCCCGGCTGGGATGCGGCTATGCGGTGGTCGGCCACTCCGAGCGGCGCGCGGACCATCACGAGGACGACGCCCTGGTGGCGGCCAAGGCGCGGGCCGCCTACGCGCACGGGATCACCCCGATCCTGTGCGTGGGCGAGCCCGAGCCGGTGCGGGTGGCCGGCGACCACGTCCGCCATGTCCTCGCGCAGCTCGACGGCTCCCTGGCCGGGATCACCCTGGAGCAGGCGCGCACGCTGGTCGTCGCCTACGAGCCGGTGTGGGCGATCGGCACCGGGCGGACCGCGTCCGCCCATGACGCGCAGGAGATGTGCGCGGCGATCCGGGGGCGGCTCGCCGAGCGTTTCGACGCGGGAGTCGCCGCGGTCATCCGTATCCTCTACGGCGGTTCGGTGAAGGGCTCCAACGCGGCGGAGCTGTTCACCCAGCCCGACGTGGACGGCGGGCTGGTCGGCGGCGCGAGCCTGGACGCGGCGGACTTCGCGGCGATCGTCCGCAGCGCCCCGCCGAGCTGACGGCGGCTACGAACCGTCACCGGCGATGCCGGTGACTCCGGTGACTCGATCACGGGCTGTGCCGGCCGGCGCGGTCCGTGATCGCGACCGGTGCCGTGGGAACAGCCGACGGACACGGCCGGCCCGGGGTGTGCTTGGGTGGCTTGCGGTGGCGGGGTGCGGCCCCGCCGGGAAGGGGCTCGAACCCAAGTGGCCGCCAGGGGCATGCCGCGCTGTCGTGCGATCATCCGGGCCGGAACCGTCACGGTCGTCCTCGGCCTTCTTCTCGCCGCCTGTACGGGCGGGGGAGGAGGCCGGCAGGCCCCGTCCGACCCGTCGGGCCCGCCCGCGGCGATCAGCAGCCGGGTCATCGCCGCCTCGCCGCGCGACGGCGGGACGCTGCGGGTGCTCGCCACCGCCGACTGCGACTCCTGGGATCCCCAGCGCACCGCGTCCGTGCGCTGCTGGAACCAGCAGCGGTGGATCTCCCGGCAGCTGGTGACGTACGCGCCCAGCCCCGGCGCGCTCAGGCTGGCCGGTGACCTCGCCACCGAGGTGCCGGCCCCGAAGGACCTGCGCACCTGGACGTACACGCTGCGGGAGGGGCTGGCCTTCGAGGACGGCACCCCGATCACGTCCCGGGACGTCAAGTACGGGATCGAGCGGGCCTTCGCCCCGGAGCTGGCTGGGGGCTCCGGGGGCTCCGGGGGCGCGGGCTCCGGCGAGGTGGTGCGGCTTCTCCAGGACGAGAAGAACCCCTACCGGGGTCCCTACACCGACCCCACGCCCGACCGTCTCGGGCTGGCCGCGGTGACCACGCCGGACGACAGGACCATCACGTTCCGGCTCAACCGGCCGTTCGCGGACTGGAACCTGCTGATGGCCTCCCCGGTCTCCACACCGGTGCCGCGGGCGCACGACACCGGCGCCGGGTACGGATCCCGGCCGGTGGCGTCCGGGCCCTACAAGATCGAGAACTATCGTCCGGGGGAGTCCCTCACCCTCGTGCGCAACCCGGAGTGGGACAGGCAGACCGACCCGAACCGGCCCGCCCACCCCGACCGCGTCGTTGAACGCATGGGGCTCGCCGCGGCCGACATCGACAGCCGCATCCTGACCGACCAGGCCGACATCGCCGCCGACCAGAGCGGGGTGGGCGCCGAGGCCACCGCCCGGATCAGCGCGAACCCCGGCCTGCGCGCGGCCCGCACCACCAGCGAGGCCACCGGCGGGCTGCGCTACCTGGCCGTGGTCACCACGGTCGCGCCGTTGGACAAGCTCGCCTGCCGCAACGCCGTGGCCTGGGCGGTGGACAAGAGCGCACAGCAGACCGCACGGGGCGGCCCCCTCGTCGGGGGCGACATCGCGGCCACGATGCTCACCCCGCCGGTGCGCTCCTTCTCCTGGTTCGACCTCTTCCCGAGCCCCGGCGGCAGCGGGAACCCCGCAAGGGCGAGAACAGAACTGGGCGCCTGCGGCCGGCCGGACGGCTTCGAGACCACCCTGGTCACCCGGTCGGATCCGCTCTCCCTCGCCCAGGCCGAAGCCGTCCGCGCCTCACTCGCCCGGGCCGGCATCACGGTCACCGTCGTGAAGTTCGACGACGCCGGGTACGCCGCGGCGGTGGACAGCCCCGAGCACGTCCACACCATGAAGTACGGCCTCGTCCTGGCCGCCGGCGCGGCCACCCGGCCGACGCCGTACGCGTTCCTCGCCCCGCTCGCCGCCAGCGGCTCGATCCGGCCGCGGTACAGCACCAACATCGCCGAACTGGCTCTGCCCGCGGTCGACCAGGGTCTGGAGCAGGGCATCGGGGCCGCTGACAGCGAGGACACGGCGAGCCTGTGGACGCAGACGGACCGGGCGGTCGTGGGGTCCGCCGCCTACGTCCCGCTGCTCTACGACCGGGCGCTCAACATCTACAGCAGCCGGCTCACCAACATCCACTACTCGCCCGGGTTCATGATGACGGACTTCGCCTCGCTCGGTGTCGTACCGTAGGGCGTCATGGCGGCCCGTCGGAGGGCCACGGCTCGCACGGGCATGATCCGATGGTGGTGCGCCGCGCCGGCCGCGGGACCGCCGTGCGGTAGCTTGGCACGAATGCCGCCGGTCAGCCCCGCCGAAGGCAGTGCGATGATCGTTCGTTGCGCTGCCGGAGGTTGCTGAATCGGTATGGTCGAAGGCGATGCGATGATCATTTGTCGCGCTGCCGGGGGCCGTCGGGTGCGGGTATGGCCGGAGGGGGTGCGATCATGGTTGCTCGTGTCGGGCTTCCTGCCGCGTCGCGCGATGACACGGCCGGGCCGGGCGGTTTACATGATCACGGGATGACGGTGTGGGAGCGGGTCCGGAGATGACTGTTGGGCTGTCGATTGTCCTGATCATCACGAGTGTGCTTCTGCTGCTGCTCGTCCTGTTGCACCGGGCCAAGGGAGGCGGGCTGTCCAGCCTGTTCGGCGGCGGTGTCTCCTCCTCGCTCGGGGGCTCCTCGGTGGTGGAGAAGAACCTCGACCGACTGACGGTCATGATTGGGCTGATCTGGCTCACCTGCATCATCGGCCTCGGCCTCCTGCTCAAGGGGTGAGCGGCCGCTGGCGTACCCGGATCCCGGCCTGGCTGCTCTGCGTGGTCGTCCTTGCCACGCTCGCGGCCTGCGGAGGTGCTGGACAGCCGGCACCCATACCGGTGACTTCGGTTATACCCACGGTCACCACTGATCCAACGGACAAGCCGGGTGGGACGCTGCGCCTGGTCACCGGGAGGATGCCCAGCGGTGATCCGGGCTGGGCGACGGACGCCGGTTCGCGGATGCTGCTGCGGCTGGTCTCCCGTCAGCTCTACTCCTACCGGGCCAGCCCCGACCCGGTCTTCACCGCCGCGCCCCTGCCGGACCTGGCCGTCGGGCCGCCGGCGGTCAGCGCGGACGGGAAGACCTACACCGTCACCCTGCGCCCGGCCGCGCGCTGGGACACCCCCGGGATCAGACGGGTCACCGCGACCGATGTCGCCCGCGGCGTCAAACGGCTGTGCACGCCGCCGGACCCGTCGCCCATGCGCGGCTACTTCGCCGCGACGGTCGCCGGCTTCGCAGCCTACTGCGACGAGCTGATGAGAACCCCGCCCGAGGGGGTACGCGACTTCATCGAACGTCGCGGTATCGACGGCGTCCAGGTCGTCGGTGACGACTCGATCGAGTTCCACCTGCTCGCCCCGGCCGGGGACTTCACCGACGTGCTGGCCCTGCCCGCGGCTTCCCCGGTGCCGCTGGAAGCCCTCGCCTACGCCCCGAACTCGCCCGAGTACCTGGAAAACCTGATCTCCGACGGGCCGTACCACTTCGGTGACACGCTCGGTGACGGGTCCTTCCGGCTGTCGCGCGACCCGGCGTGGGTCGCCTCGTCCGACGGCATCCGCCCGGCGCTTGCCGATCACGTTACGGTGCGTACCGGTGTCGACGCGGCCGCTGCCCAGGCCGAGATCGACGCCGACCGGGCCGACATGGCGATGGACAGCACCGTCCCCGCCGCCGACGTGGCAGCGCTGGACACCCGGGCCGACGGCAGGCTGTCCACGGACGGCCCCGGTTCCACCGTGCTGCTCACCGTCGGCCAGCACGGCCCGGCGTCGGCGGCGCTGCGTGGCGGCGGCGTCCGGCAGGCGCTGGTGTACTGCGTGGATCGCGCCGCCGTGGCCGCGGCGCTGGGCGGGCCGGTCCTGGCCACCACCACCGCGCAGATGCTGCAGCCGGCCATGGCCGGTTTCCAGCCGCGCGACCCGTTCCCGACGCTGGGGTCGACCGGCGATCCGGCGCGCTGCCGGGAGGGGACGCGGACCGCCGCCGGCGGCGGTCCCCTGACCGCCCTGGTCCTGCTCACCACGGACTCCGCCGAGGACGCCGCTGTCGCGTCGGCGCTGCGGGACGCCTTCGCCCGCGCGGGGGTGACGCTGCGGGTCGATGTGGTCCCCGCCGCGGACTACCCAGGCGCCGCCGTCCCCGCGAGCGCCGCCGTCCCCGCGAGC
>NZ_CEVIVD010000099.1:8149-9133 GCF_982290655.1 Protofrankia sp. CiP1_Cm_nod3 | reverse complement strand
ACGGTGGGCTGGGATCTCGCCCTGACCAGGGTGACGCCGCAGTGGTTCGGCAATGCCGGGCGCAGCGTGTTCCAGCCGCTGCTGGAACCGCAGTGGTCGGGCTCCCGGCCGGCCGACGGCGGATACCGTAACGACCGGGTCGCGCAGCTGCTGCGGGACGCCCTCGGGGAGCGTGACCCGGTCGCGCTCTCCACCCGCTGGGGCGACCTGGAGCGGGAGCTGCTCACCGACGCCGCCGTCATTCCGCTCGCGGTCACCGTCGCGCCCCGTTTCCACAGCGCCAACGTCCGCGGCTTTCTGCGGGTCCCCTCGCTGGACGCCGCCGACCCCACCGCCGTCTCCCTGGGCATCGCCTAGGACGAGAGGCCGGAGCCTGGGACGAGAGGCCGGGTGAGAGCGTGCGAGCGGAGCGGTGACATGGTTGCCGCTTCCTTCCCAGCCCGTGTTTTCCATGCCACGGCTCCGTTCGCAGGCCTGGGCGAGCGGGAGGAGCGGTGACGGCGTTCGGTCACCAGAGCGGATTGTGAGGGTGACCGATGGTGGTCGGTGCGACGAGATCGGCCCTTCTCGTCTTACACTCGGTCAGGCCGGCTGGCGGCTGGGGGGCCGGATCCGGAGTCAATCAGCGGGACGAGACAAAGGAGCATGCGGACCGTGGCAGGTGGTAACGCCATCAGAGGAAGTCGGGTAGGGGCGGGGCCCATGGGGGAAGCCGAACGCGGTGAGACGGCCCCGCGACAGCGGATTTCCTTCTGGTGCGCCAACAATCACGAGACCAGGCCGTCGTTCGCCGCGGACGCCACGATTCCCGAGACCTGGGACTGCCCGAACTGTGGCTTCCCAGCGGGTCGTGACCGCGACAACGCGCCCGCTCCGCCCAAGACCGAACCGTACAAGACGCACCTCGCCTACGTTCGGGAGCGGCGCAACGAGAAGGACGGGGAGGCGATCCTGGCCGAGGCGCTGGCCAAGCTGCGCGGCACT
>NZ_CEVIVD010000099.1:6617-7604 GCF_982290655.1 Protofrankia sp. CiP1_Cm_nod3 | reverse complement strand
GGAGTTCGTTGCGCTCTGCCAAGAGCTGTAGCTGGCGGTGGTGCTGGCGCTCTGGCAGCTCAGGCGGCGGTGCTGGCGGCGTTCCGGCCGGGGAGGCTCATCCCGCTGGGACCCGGCGCGCCCGCGGTGCCCCGGCGCTGACGGGCCTGGCCGCGGCGGCCCGGTCCACCAGCCACAGCGTGCGTTGCCGGCCGCGCGCTCCCACCGCCGGGATGTCGGCCGGGGCCGCGCCGGAGAACGCGCGGGCCACCGCGTCCGCCTTTGCCTCGCCCGCGGCAAGAAGCCAGACCTCGTGCGCCGCCTGGATCGCGGGCAGCGTGAGTGAGATCCGGGCGGGCGGCGGCTTCGGGGAGTGGTGCACCGCGACGGTGGCGGTACGGGCGTGGATGGCCGAGGAGCCGGGGAAGAGCGAGGCCACGTGCCCGTCCGGCCCGACCCCGAGCAGCAGCACGTCGAAGGATGGGACCGCCACCGTGCCCGCGGCCGCGGTGGCCCCGGTGGGCGCGTGCTCGGCGAGCAGGCGGGCGTAGGCCGACGCGGCGGCCTCCGCGGCGTCGGTGCCCGTGGCTGTGCCCGTGCCGGCATCGGCGTCCGCGCTGCCCATCGGGAAGACCCGGGCCGGATCGAGGGGGAGGGCGTCGAGCAGCGCCTGACGGGCCTGCCGGTCGTTGCGGTCGGCCGAGTCCGCGGGCACGAAACGCTCGTCACCCCACCAGACGTCCACCTGGCCCCAGTCGACCGTCTCGACGAGCGGGCTGTCGCGCACCGCCCGCAGCGTGGCCACCCCGATCCCGCCGCCGGTGAGGACCACCGAGGCGCTGCCGCGGCTGGCCTGCGCGTCCGCCAGGCTGATGATCAGACGGGCGGCGGCCGCGGCGGCCAGCAGCGCCGGATCGCGATGGACGATCACCTCGGGTGACATGCTCATCAGCCGAACGCCTTGGCGCCGTCCGTAACGCCACCACCGTCGCCACCGCTGCCACCGTC
>NZ_CEVIVD010000099.1:3661-6329 GCF_982290655.1 Protofrankia sp. CiP1_Cm_nod3 | reverse complement strand
GCCGTCGCCACCGCTGCCGCCCGTGGCTTCGGCCGCGTCCGGGGCGGACCTGGCCGTGGTGCTCTCCGGCGCCATCGGGTCGCGCCAGATGTGTTCGCGGACCGCCGGCCGGGAGGCCAGGCCCGCTATCCCGCTCCAGGCCGACAGCGCGTCCGCGTAGGGCCCGTCGTTGTCGAGCCGGCGCAGCTCCTCGGCCAGCAGGTCGCCGAGGCCGCGGTCGGGCAGCGGCAGGGCGCGGCCGGGCCGGCCGGGCCGGCGCAGCAGCACGGTGTGGGCGTCCTGGCGGGTCAGCGTCAGCGTGCCGTCGTGGTCGAAGTCGACGCGTATCTCGGCCGGCCCGCCCCGGGAGACCGCCTCGGACACCGTGACCGGCACCCGCAGGCGGTCGGCGAGCCAGCCGGAGAGCAGACAGACGCCCGGGTCCGCCGGGCTGCCCGCGATGGTGACTGACCGTGGCTGCTCGGTGATCGAGTCGAAGGCGGCGGCGGTCAGCGTCCGCCAGCCGGTCAGCCGCGTCCAGGCCAGGTCGGTGTCGCCGGGCGCGAAGTCCGCCGCGCGGCGCCGCAGCGCCGCCACCGGGTCGGGGGCGGCGGCCGCGTCACTGACCCGGCGGTCGGCGAAGACGCCCAGCGGGTCGTAGGCGATCCGGTCCGGGGGCTCGCCGTCCCACCAGGTCACCACCGGCGCGTCCGGCGCGAGCAGCGGCAGCACCACCGACTCGGCGTGCAGGCCGAGCCGGCCGTACATCCGCATGACCACGGCCTCACCGGGGCCGAGCCGCCCGCCGATGGAGACCTCGGCGTCCAGCCGGGAGTTGGAGGCGTCCAGCTGGCGGCGCACGATGATGAGCAGCCGGCACGGGTGGGCCGCCGCCGCGGTCGTCGCCGCGCTCTCGGCGGCGCTGACGTGCTTCTCGTCCACCACGACCACCAGGGTCAGGGCCAGGCCGAAGGCGAGCGCGCCGGCGGAGCGCCGTTCGGCCGCCAGCGCCCTGACCACGTCGGTGCCGGTGGTGTCCCACAGGGTTGTCACGGTCGCCTCCAGCAGCGCCCGTCACGGGCGAGCATCTCGTCGGCGGCGGCCGGCCCCCACGTCCCCGACCGGTAGAGATGGGGGACGGAGCCGGCCCAGAAGTCCTCCATGGGGTCGATCACCCGCCACGACTCGATCACCTCGGAGTTGTTCGGGAACAGTGTCGCGTCCCCGAGCAGCACGTCAAGGATGAGCCGTTCGTACGCCTCGGGCAGCGACTCGGTGAACGCCTCGCCGAAGAGGAAGTCCATGGCGACGTCGCGGACCTCCATCGCCGACCCCGGGACCTTGGAGCCGAACTTCAGCGTCACGCCCTCGTCCGGCTGGACCCGCACCACCAGCTGGTTGTGGCCGAGCTCGGTGGTGTCGGTGGCGTCGAAGGGCAGGTGCGGGGCCGGCTTGAACGAGATGGCGATCTCGGTCACCCGGCGCGGCAGCCGCTTGCCGGTGCGCAGGTAGAACGGGACGCCCGCCCACCGGCGGGTCTCGATCCCCAGCCGGACGGCGGCGAAGGTCTCCGTGCGCGAGCCCGCCGGGACGCCGTCCTCCTCCAGATAGCCCCGGACCCGCTGGCCGGCGAGCCAGCCCTGCTCGTACTGGCCCCGGATCGCGTAGCCGGCAAGGTCGTCCGGCAGCGAGACGGCCCGCAGGATCTTGAGCTTCTCGTACCGGATGGCCTCGGCGTTGAAGCTCACCGGCTCCTCCATGGCGGTCAGCGCCAGCAGCTGGAGCAGGTGGTTCTGCAGCACGTCCCGGGCGGCACCGGTGGCGTCGTAGAAACCGGCCCGCGAGCCGATGCCGACGTCCTCGGCCATGGTGATCTGGACGGAGTCGACGAAGTGGGAGTTCCAGATCGGCTCGAACAGGGTGTTGGCGAACCGCAGCGCCAGCAGGTTCTGGACGGTCTCCTTGCCCAGGTAGTGATCGATACGGAACACGTCGGGCGCGGTGAACACGTCGTCCACCAGCTCGTTGAGGGCGCTGGCGGACTCCTGGTCGTGGCCGAAGGGCTTCTCCACCACGACCCGCCGCCAGCCGCCGGACGCCTCGTTCGAGGCCATCCCGGTGCGCTGCATCTGCTTGAGGACGACCGGGAACGCCGACGGCGGGATGGACAGGTAGAACGCCGCGTTACCCGGGATGCCGTGGCTGTGCTCGAGGTCGAGCAGGGTCTTCGCGAGCGTGTCGAAGGCCTGGTCGTCGTTGAACGACCCCTGGACGAACTTCACCGACGAGGCCAGGCGCTCCCAGACGTCCTCCCGGAACGGTGTCCGGGCGCCCTTCTGCGCGGCCTCCCGGAGGATCTCGGCGAAGCCGCCGTCGTCCCAGTCGCGCCGGGCGAAGCCCAGCAGCACGAAGCCCGGCGGCAGCAGGCCCCGGTTCGCCAGGTCGTAGACGGCCGGGATGAGCTTCTTGCGGGCCAGGTCGCCGGTGACCCCGAAGACCACCAACGCGCATGGGTCGGGCAGGCGTGGCAGCCGGCGGTCCCGCGGGTCGCGCAGCGGGTTGGCGCGCACCGTTGGCGTCACCCGAACTCCCCTCCTCGTCGTTGTGGGGTTCCCTCGTCTGGCTTCATCTGGTGGTCCCGCCTGTCCGGGTCTCTGGGTCATGTCCGTGGGGCTTCTCGTGGCAGCGG
>NZ_CEVIVD010000099.1:0-3341 GCF_982290655.1 Protofrankia sp. CiP1_Cm_nod3 | reverse complement strand
CCTGTCAGGTCTGTCAGGTCTGTCAGCCGGTGAGCGCTCCCGGCTGGCCGCCGGCGGCCGTGAGCTGTTCCCCGACCGCCGTCAGCAGCTGGTTCCAGGAGTCCACGAACTTCTCCACACCCTCGCGTTCGAGCACCTCGACGACGTCGGGGAACGAGATGCCGAGACCGGCCAGGGCGGCCAGCACCGCGTGGGCGTCGTCGTAGTACGGCCTGATCGTGTCGCCCCGGACCACCCCGTGGTCGGCGAACGCGTGCAGTGTTGCCTCCGGCATCGTGTTGACCGTGCCCGGGGCGATCAGCTCCGTCACGTAGATCGTATCCGGCAGGGCCGGGTCCTTCGTGGACGTGGACGCCCACAGCGGCCGCTGCGGCCGGGCACCGGCCTTCGCCAGCGCCGACCACCGCCCGGTGGCGAACGCCCGCTCGTAACGCTGGTAGGCCAGCCGCGCGTTGGCGACCGCGGCCTTACCGCGCAGGGCCTTTGCCTCGGCGGTGCCGATCTTCTCCAGCCGGCGGTCCACCTCGGTGTCGACCCGGCTGACGAAGAACGACGCGACCGAGGTGATGCCGGGCAGCTCCAGACCGGCCGCCGCGGCCTGCTCGATGCCGGCGATGAACGCGTCCATCACCGCGTCGTAGCGGTCGAGCCCGAAGATCAGCGTGACGTTGACGCTGATACCCGCGGCGAGCGTGGCGGTGATCGCCGGCAGGCCGGCGAGGGTGGCCGGGATCTTGATGAACAGGTTCGGCCGGTCGACCAGCCACCACAGCGCGCGGGCCTCGGCCACGGTGCGCTCGGTGTCGTGGGCGAGCCGCGGGTCGACCTCGATCGACACCCGGCCGTCCACCCCGCCGCTGGCCTCGTAGGCGGGACGCAGCACGTCACAGGCGGCGCGGACGTCCGCGGTCGTGATCGCGCGGACGGCCTCGCCGATGTCCACGCCGCGGACGGCCAGGTCGCGCAGCTGCTCGTCGTAGGCCGATCCGCTGCTGATCGCCTTCTGGAAGATGGTCGGGTTGCTGGTGACGCCGACGACGCTGCGGGTACGCACCAGCTCGGCGAGGCTGCCGGTCCGCAGCCGGTCCCGGCTGATGTCGTCGAGCCAGACCGCCACGTCGGCGGCGGACAGCAGGGCCAGGGGGTCGGTCATTGTGGTGGACGTCCTCTCCGGGGAGCGCTGGCGTGCTGATGGACGGTTCGGCGCCTACGGTTGTCATGTCCGTCGTCTGTCATGCCCGTCGTCGTGTCCATTGTGGTCGGCGCGCCCTGGCGGTCAGCGCCGGACCGTGGCGGTGGGGGCAGGCCCACCAAATGCCGCCGGTACATGCCGCCAGTACCGGTAGGGGCGGACCGTCCCCCGCTGCCGGTACGGACGGGCCGGGCCACGCCGTATCTGCCGGTACGGATGGGCCTACCCTCTCGCGTTCCTCCCCTCACCCCCGCGCCCGGACAGCTCGAGAAGCCCGGGGACGACCGGCCGGGAACCTGCCGGGAACCTGCCAGGAACCTGCCAGGGACGTGCCGGGGACGTGCCGGGAACCTGCCGGGAACGTGTCGGGAACCGGGAACCTGCCGGGAACACTGCCCTCCGGCCCGCCCGACGCGCTTTCCCGGTCACCGGGCCCGGGGGCACGGGAGCCGGGCTGGTGGCTTCGGGAGCGTCGGCAGCGCTGCCGACGCCGACGGCCATGCCGCGGGGAAGCCGCCGGGACATCCCTGTCTGCGCAGGCCGGGCCGACGGTGCTGCTCAGGGTGCCGGCCAGGGCCACGGATCTTCTTCTGGACGGGTCGCGCGCCTGGCGCGGCGTCCGGCGGTTAGACTCCGACACGTCGTAGAACCACGCCGCGAAGCCCCGGCGCCCCGGGGCCCGAGTCCGGGCGGGTGGCCTGTGTCGCCCGCCGATCGCGAGGTCGTCCTGTCCGCCCTGGCCGCGTCCACGCCGGTAGCCAGCCTGCCGAAGCCGACCACGCCCGCGCCGCCGGCCTCCGGGGAGCGCGGCGGGCCGGACGGCCCGACCGGGCCGACCGGGCCGATGAGGACCCGCCGCCCGGTCGGGGCGCTCGCGCGTTCCTACCTCGCCCTGACCAAGCCGCGGATCATCGAACAGCTCCTGATCACGACCATCCCAGTCATGCTGCTGGCCGAGCGCGGCCTGCCCTCGCCGTGGCTGATACTCGCGACCCTGGTCGGCGGGACGTTCGCGGCGGGCAGCGCCAACACGTTCAACTGCTACATCGACCGCGACATCGACCAGGTGATGGCGCGTACCCGCGCCCGGCCGCTGGTGCGGGCGAACGTCACACCCGCCGAGGCGCTGCGCTTCGGTGTCCTGCTGGGTGTCGCCGCGACCCTGCTGTTCGGTTTCGCGGTCAACTGGCCCTCGGCACTGCTCGCCGACGCGGCGATCGCGTTCTATGTCTTCGTCTACACCCTCGGGCTCAAGCGCCGCAGCCCGTCCAACATCGTCATCGGTGGCGCGGCCGGCTGCTTCCCGGTGCTCATCGGCTGGTCCGCGGTGACCGGTACGGTCGGCTGGCCCGCCGTGCTGCTCTTCGCGGTCGTCTTCTTCTGGACCCCGCCGCACTTCTGGGCGCTGGCCATCAAGTACCGGGACGACTACGCCGCCGCCGGGATCCCGATGCTGCCGGTCGTGGCGTCACCGGAGGTGGTCGCCAGGCGCATACTCGGCTATTCGTACGTGATGGTCGCCACGTCCCTGCTGCTCGTCCCGGTCGCGGACACGGGATGGCCCTACCTGGTCGTGGCCGCGCTGCTCGGCGGCTGGTTCCTGGTCGAGGCGCACCGGCTGGTCCGCTCCGTCCGCCGTGGCGGGCAGATCCGCCCCATGCGGCTGTTCCACCTGTCCATCACCTACCTGACGCTCCTGTTCGCCGCGGTGGCCCTGGCCGCCCTGTGGCACCCGTAGCCGAAAGCCGTCTACCCGCTGTCCGCTGACCCGACCCGCTGAGCTCGGGCGGACGGATCCCGCCTGACGGAGCCCACAACGGAACCGCTGCCCGGGGAACTTCGTGGTCGTCCAGGTGGGAACCGTCGCTGGGACCACCTACAGGTGAGCGGGAGGCAGGCAACCGTAGGTGGTTTCCGTTGTTCTGATGATGGTTTTCACCTACGGCATCCGCTGCCGTAGGTGAAAACCATCCCCATCGTGACGGGAACCACCTACAGGCGCAGGCGCGCGGGTACGGGCGCGGGCGGCTGGAGCGGGGTTACAGCGGGGCTTTCGACCGGTGCTGCTCGGCGGTGCCAGCGGCGTCGGCGATGCTGGGGCCGGCGGTGCTGGGGCCGGCGATGGTGGGGTGGCCGGTCGGCGGTGACC
>NZ_CEVIVD010000098.1:15477-20618 GCF_982290655.1 Protofrankia sp. CiP1_Cm_nod3 | reverse complement strand
CCCGGGTGGTGCGCAGCGCCGTGGACAGCGACGACGCGCTGCCCGCGCAGTCGATCGCCACGTCCACCCCGCCGAGCAGGTAGGGCGGGCCGACCTCCGGGTCGAGCCGCAGCGCCCGGGTGCCCCGGCGCACCCCGCCGACGGCGGACGCCGGCGGCAGCACCTCGTCCGCGCCGAAGAGCCGGGCCAGCTCCACCTGCCGGCGGTGCTTGGCGACCACGGTCACCGTGCCGGCCGGAGTGAAGGCGCGCAGCGCCAGCAGGGTGAACAGCCCCACCGCGCCCGCACCGATGACCAGCACCCGGTCGCCGTCGGCGGGCGCGGCCCGCAACGCGGTGTGCACGGCGCAGGCCAGCGGCTCGACCAGCACCGCCCGCTCGTCCGGCAGGCCCGCCGGCACCGGGTACAGCTGCGAGCGGTGCGCGACCAGCGCCCCGCTCCACCCGCCGCCGGTGTCCGCGCAGAAACCGGTCTGCAGGCCGGGGGAGACATGCCCGGAGGTCACCCGGTCACAGCGGCTGGTGTGCCCGGCGGCGCAGCCGGCGCACGCGGGCAGCCCCCGGGCGGCACAGCCGAGCACCGGGTCGACGACCACCCGGGAACCCGCCGGCAGCTCCGTCCCATCACTCAAAGTAATATCCGTCTGTGTGTCGGCCACGATCTCGTGCCCGGGCACGAACGGCATCGACACCAGGGAGGCGAAGTAGAACGACGACCGCCCGGTGACGGTGGCCAGATCCGACCCGCAGATCCCCGACAGCCGCGGCCGGATCGTCACCCAGTCCGGCCCGGGACGCGACGGCGCCGGCCGGTCCCGCAGCCGCAGCGGCGCCGTGGTCGTCGCCGCCGCACCGGCCAGGGACGGCAGCCGGCCCGACACCGTCCGGGTCGTCAGGTAACGCGGCAGCGAGCGGTAGAGCTCCAGCGCGCGGCTCACCGCCGGCCCCCCGGGTCGACGGTGACGACACGGTCCGCCCCGGCGCCCGAACGTCCCGCCAGCCCGCCGCCGGGGCCGCCACCGGCGCCGGCCCGCCAGGCCCGCACCCGCGCGGCCACGGCATGGGCCCGGCGCTCGTCGCGGGCGGCCGCGACCGCGCGCGGCTCGCCCGGCGTCGACGACCACTCCTCGATCGGCCAGCCGGAGCGGCGGGCGACCCGGTACAGCGGCAGGTCGGGGCTGACCGCCACCGGGTTGCCGACGGCACGCAGCATCGGCAGGTCCGACTGGCTGTCGGCATACCCCCACGACGCCCGCAGGTTCGCCCCCACCCGCCCCGCGTAGTGGCTCAGCCACGCCGCCCGGGCGTCCCCGACCAGCGGCGCCGACGTCAGCCGTCCGGTGTAACGCCCGTCCGGCCCGACCGCGAGAGCGGTCGCGACGATCTCGTCGAACAGTGGTGCCAGCGGACGGGTGAGCACCGCGACCGCGCCGGTGAGCAGCACCGTCCGGTGCCCGGCCTCCCGGTGCTCACGGACCCGGCGGATCGCCGCCGGCTTGACCCGGCGCAGCAGGATGTCCCCGGCGACCTCGTCGACGAGACGGGCGAGCTCGTCGGGGTCGGCGCCGGCGTAGCGGGTGTACACCGCCCGGATGAGATGCCCCCGGTCCCGCTGTTCGGCGCGGATGTAGCCGGGCAGCGCACGGGCCAGCGAGGCCAGCTCCCGGCCGCGGGCCACGGTGTTCTGGTCGGCCAGCCGCAGCCACAGGTAGGACTCGATCACGGTCGAGGACACCAGCGTGCCGTCCAGGTCGAACACCGCCAGCGTGTCCGGCCCGCCGGCCGAGGCCGGAGCCACCCGGCGGGCCGGCGGCGGCGACGTGTCCGGCCCGCGGATGGTCGCCGTCACGCTCGGGATGTGGATGTCCTGCAGGTAGGTGTGCCAGTCGTAGCAGGCCGGGTCGAACCCGAACCGCTGCGCGTCGGCGGGCTCCAGCCCCTGGTGCAGGGCCCGGGTCGCGTCGTCGACGTAGACCAGCTCGGCCCGGGTGTAGGAGCGGTACAGGTCCTGGTAGCGGCGCAGGAACGACAGCCGCTCGTCGAGCTGCTCCAGGTCGCGGGCGGCCTGGCGGACCCGGTCGGAACGGGGCGCGTACGCCAGCGCCCGGCCGGCGAGCTCGGTGAACCGCTCCCCGCGGCGCAGCCTGCTCTCGACCGTCGCGGCCCCGGCGAAACGCCACTCGGCCGCGGCGACCGCGCCGCGGTTGCGGGCGACCAGCGGATGGCGCTGGAAGTACTCCCGGACATGCTCGTAGAGGTCCCGGAACAGCAGCGGGTTACGGAAGCCCGAACAGACCGTGTAGTAGGCCGGGGTGTCCGCCGGCGGGGTGGCCGCCGCCGCGGCGATGATCGCGTTGACCACCAGGTCGACCGGGATGATGTCGATGATGCCGTCGGGGGAGGCCGGGAAGTCCGGCAGCTCCCCGCGCGCGTAGGCGATGATCAGCGGCTCGGCCATCTTGAAGCCCTCGATCCACCCCGGGAACGGGCGGGCCAGCGCGCTTTCGATGATGGACGGGCGCACCACGGTCAGCGGCAGGCCGTCGCGGGAGTCCTCCAGGTAGCGCTCGGCGAGCGCCTTGGTGAAGGTGTAGCAGTCGGTCCAGCCCAGCACCCGGGCCCGTTCCCCGCCGATCTCGACGAGCCGGCGCTCCACCCACCGGCGGCGGTGGCGCTCGGCCTCGCGGGAGACCGTCTGGGCGCCGGCGCGCACATGATCGGCCTCGGCCCGCTCCCGGAAGCCGCGCAGCGCCTCGGGGGTACGGGAGGCGTCCTCGGCCGCCGCCCGTGCCCGCTGCGCGGCGGTCTGCTCCGCCCGCCAGTCGACGGTGTGCGCCAGCCGGCCCTCGGCCACGTGCCCGGAGCGCAGACCCGCCACGTACGCCGTGGAGATGTGCACGATGTGCGGGCGGGCGCCGCTGTCCCGCACCGCCCGCAGCAGCTCCTGGACCCCGCCGAGGTTGGTGGCGAAACCCGCGTCGATCGGCGGGTCGAAGGACACCTCACCGGCACAGTGGATCACGACGTCGATGTCCGCCGGCAACGTCGGCATCCGTTCCAGGTCACCCTCGAGCACGGTGACCCGCTCGCGCAGCGCCCGCTCGACCCCGTCCGCGCCGACCTGACCGCGCCAGGCGGCGAATGCCGGTTTGGCAACCAGCGCCGCGAACCGGGCCTGACCGCTACGGCCGGCGCGCGGACGGACGAGGGCGACCACCTCGGTGCCGGGCAGATCGGACAGCAGCCGTTCGAGCAGTGCCTCGCCCACGAAGCCGGTCGCTCCCGTGACAAGGACGCGCTTGCCCGCGAGCCGCTCGGGCAGCCCCACCGCCTCACCTCATTCCGTCATCGGGATTGCGTTCCGTTATCGGGGTTGCGTTGTCGGGACGCCGGTGGGCCACGCGGTGAGGACACCGGCGCGGGGCCGCGACCGGCTCACGCCGGTGAGGCTGCGTCCCCTTTCGCCCAGGTCTGCCTCGTCCGGTGCCGACCGGCCATGGAGCGGGTACGGGTGGACATTACAAGCACAGCCGCGACAAGTGACACAACCGACGTGGCCGGCACCGCAGCCAGGGCGTGTCCGCCCGGCTGCCGGCCAGCCGCCGCCCGGCTGCCGGGCAGCCATCCGTCAGACGTGCCCGAGGGCCGCGACGAGCCGGTCGCAGGCCTTCTCCACACCCCACCGCCGGGCCAGCGCGGCCAGTCCCGCGCTGTCGGCGGGCCGGGCGGGCAGCCGGTCCGGCACCGGCGGCAGGCCGACGTCGGTGACGACCCGGACCACCGGCACGGCGGCGTCCAGGTAGGCCGCGGCCTCGATGATCCGCTGCCTGCTCCGGCCCGGGAAGCCTGCGATCTCCCCTCGCGCGGCCGCGGCCCGGACCGCCGCCAGCGACCCGAACCTGCTCAGCAGCGCCGCCGCGGTCTTCGGGCCGATGCCTGACACACCCGGCAGCCCGTCGCTGGGGTCGCCGCGTAGCACCGCGAAGTCGGCGTAGGCCCGGCCGGGGATGCCGAAACGGCTGGCCACAGCCGCCTCGTCGATCACGGCGAACCGTTCGACCGCGTAGCGCACCCGTACCGGCCGGGAGTCGTCGACCAGCTGGAACAGGTCCCGGTCCCCGGTGAGCACGTCCACCTCCGCCTGGTCACGGGTGGCCAGCGTGCCGATGACGTCGTCCGCCTCGTAGCCGGCGGCCGACACCCGGGGGACGCCGACGGCGTCCAGGACGGCGTCGATGACCGGCAGCTGGGCGGTGAGCTCCGCCGGGACGTCCTCGGCCCACCCGGCGCTCCCCGCGCTCCCCGCGCTCCCGGTGCCGCCGGTGCCACCGGCGGCCACCCGGTGGGCCTTGTACGACGCCAGCAGCGCGACCCGGAACGGCGGGCGCCAGTCCGCGTCGAAGCAGGCCACCAGCCGGGTGGGACGGATCTCGACGATCTGGCGGGCCAGGGTGTCCAGCAGGCCGCGCACGGCGTTGACGGGTGTCCCGTCCGGGGCGCGCACCGACCGCGGCACCCCGTGGAAGGCGCGGAAGTACAGCGACGGGGTGTCCAGCAGCATCAGCCGACCGGCGGTGGAGGTACGCACCCGGACAGGGTGACATCCCCTGCCGCGTACCAACATCCGCCTCTTCGCGTATCGACATCCACCCAGCACACGACCACGGTCCGTGATCTGCGTACGCTCCGGATCGTGCTGGAAGACCTTGACCGTGAGATCGTCCGTCTGCTGTGCCGGGATGGCCGGATGAGCTACACCGACCTGGGCCGGTCCACCGGCCTGTCCGTGTCCGCGGTCCATCAGCGAGTACGCCGCCTGGAACAGCGAGGCGTGATCACCGCGTACACGGCCATCGTCGACGCCGCCGAGATCGGCCTCCCGCTCACCGCGTTCGTATCGATCAAGCCGATCGACCCGAGCCAGCCGGACGACGCCCCGGAGCGGCTGCGGGACCTGACCGCCATCGAGGCCTGCCACAGCGTCGCCGGTGAGGAGAGCTACCTGCTCAAGGTCCGCGTCGGCACCCCGGGCGACCTGGAAAGCCTGCTGCAGCAGATCCGGGCCGCGGCGAACGTGTCGACCCGCACCATGGTCGTCCTGTCCACCCCGTACGAGGCACGGCCACCAGCCATCTGACCGGA
>NZ_CEVIVD010000098.1:13476-15376 GCF_982290655.1 Protofrankia sp. CiP1_Cm_nod3 | reverse complement strand
CGGCCGTGATTCCCGACGACACGGCCGGCTGTCGTGAGCCACGGCGTCCGGCCCGGTCGCGGGCGGGCACACTTTCAGGTGTGACGGACATGTCGTCGAACCCAGAAGCGGCCGGCCCGGCCAGCCCGCCGAACGACAACGGACAGGACGGACAGCCGGTGGGCACCCGGGCAGCGCGTGCCGGGGCGGCGGGCCCCCAGGAAGCAGCGGCCGGGCCGGGGAGAGCCGGGCCGCACGGCGCCCGGCGCGTCCTCTACCGCGGCGGGCGGATCCACAGCCCGGCGTCCCCGTTCGCGACGGCGATGCTGGTCGAGGACGGCCGGATCGCCTGGCTCGGCTCGGACGCGGCCGCCGGCGCACTGGCCGCCGAGAAGACCGTGGACCTCGACGACGCCCTGGTCGCCCCCGCGTTCGTGGACGCCCACGTGCACGTGACCGCCACCGGGCTCGCCCTCGACGGGCTCGACCTGTCCGGGGCACCGTCCCTGGCCCACGCCCTCGGCCAGCTGGCCGAGCACGTCCGGCGCCAGCCCACCGACGTGGTGCTCGGCACCAACTGGGACGAGACGGCCTGGCCCGAGGGCCGGGCGCCCACGGCCGCCGAACTCGACCGGGCGGCCGGCGGCGCGGCCGTCTACCTCTCCCGCGTCGACGGCCACAGCGCGGTCGTGTCGTCCACGCTCGCGGCCCGCTGCGACGCCCCCGGCCGGCCGGGCTGGCTCGGGGACGGCCGGTGCCGGGGCGAGGCCCACCACGCGGCCCGCACCACCGCCTACGACAGCGTGTCCGCCGGCCAGCGGCGGTCCGCCCAGCGCCGGGCCCGGGCACAGGCCGCAGCCCTCGGCATCGCCGCCCTGCACGAGATGGCCGGGCCGGAGGTCTCCAGCGCGGACGACCTCGCCGGCCTGCTCGCGCTCGCCGCCGCCGAACCGGGCCCCGCCGTCCACGGCTACTGGGCCGGGGACATCGACACCGCCGTCGCCCTCGGCGCCGGCCTCGGCGGCGACCTGTTCGTCGACGGCTCACTGGGATCCCGCACCGCCGCGCTGCGCGCCCCCTACGCGGACGCCCCCACCGGCGGCGCGGGCACCGGCCGCCGTGCCGGGGCCGACGGTGAGGCCGCCGGCAACCGGGGCCTGCTGCACCTGGATGTCGACGCCGTGTCCGCGACGGTCGTGCAGGCCGCCGAGGCCGGTCTGCAGGCCGGCTTCCACGCGATCGGGGACGCCGCCCTCGACACCGTCCTCGACGGCTTCGAACAGGCCGCCGACAAGATCGGCCTGCCGCGGATCCTGGCCGGCCGGCACCGCGTCGAGCACTGCGAGATGGCCGACGCCGCCCAGATCGCGCGGATGGCCCGCCTCGGCCTGACCGCCGTCGTGCAGCCGGCCTTCGACGCCTGCTGGGGCGGCCGGGACGGCATGTACGCCCAGCGGCTGGGCGCCGGCCGGGCGGGCGCGATGAACCCGTTCGCCGCGATGGCCACCGCGGGTGTCGTCCTCGCGCTGTCCTCGGACGCCCCGGTGACCCCGCTGGACCCGTGGGGCGGGGTACGTGCCGCGGCCGCGCACCGCACACCGTCGGCGGCGCTGAGCGCCCGGGCGGCGTTCGCCGCCGCGACCAGGGGCGGGTGGCGGGCGGCCCGGGCCGACGGCGACGGCAGCGGGCTGCTCGCCCCCGGCGCCCCCGCGACGTTCGCGGTCTGGCGGGTGACGGGGGAGCTGGTGGTGCAGGTACCGGACTCCCGCGTCGCGGCATGGTCCACCGACCCGCGCGCCGCCGTCGCCGGCCTGCCCGATCTCGACGGGCCCACGCCGGCCTGCGTACGCACGGTCGTGCGCGGCACGATCATCCACGACCTGCTGTAGGGCCCGCCGGAGCGCTTCCGGCAGGAAGCCGT
>NZ_CEVIVD010000098.1:12377-12971 GCF_982290655.1 Protofrankia sp. CiP1_Cm_nod3 | reverse complement strand
AGGAAGAGGACACGAGAAAGGGTCCCGGACCGCCCTTCGGACCGATATCGTGCACCGCCGGATGCGGACGCGACATCGTTGTCTAGGGGACGATCTGGGACCCTCCGGGCTGTCCTGCAGCCCCCCTTCGCCAGCGACGAGAAACTTCCTGTCCGAACCCCGCCGCTGACCGGGCCTGGTAGCAGGCGATCAGGGACGTGTGACCGCCCGCTGGCCGCCGGCCGGTCCAGTTGTCAGGGAAGGCACTCCCGCAGCCGTCTGATGAGTGGACAGGATGAACGGTACCGGTCGTTACTCGGTCGCTGTCAACCACACGTTCTCCGCGGATCCGTCTCCCGTTCTTCTCGGTTCCCCGGACGCGGCGCGCTCTCGCCGCCGCGGCGGCGCGTCAGTCAGGCATGACGTGTGCATGGTCGCGCCATGGCCGCGGATGACCACACAGCGCGAATTGCGCGTTAATTGTTTTTATCCGGGCCCCTCGGGATGCCTCGGGCCGCGGACGCCGGACTGTCATCGATCTTTTTCGAACTTTTTCACAACGCACAGACTTCACAGTAGATATATCAACTATTAGACAATCAGTACACAAAAATC
>NZ_CEVIVD010000098.1:6955-12175 GCF_982290655.1 Protofrankia sp. CiP1_Cm_nod3 | reverse complement strand
AGGCAGCCGGGCAGCCGCCGGGAAGCAGCCACCAGGCCCGGGAAGCAAGAGGCCCGGGAAGAGGGAAGGAATGACCGCCACCGATGTCGCCCACCGCCCGGCCGCCGGCCACCGGCAGCCGGCCGATCCCTCCCGAAGGACCCTGATGAGCTGGCTGGCTCTGGTGGCCGCGATCGCCTGCGACGTGGCAGCCACCTACGCCCTCGCCGCCTCCCACGGCTTCCGCAACATGGTCCCCTCGGTCCTCGCCGTCCTCGGGTTCCTCCTGACCACCTACCTCTTCGGTGTCGCGCTCACGAGGCTGGGCCCGAGCGTGTCGTACGCCGCCTTCGGGGCGCTGGGGACCACCGCGGTCGCCGTCATCGGCATCGCTCTGGGCACGGAGCGCGCCAACTGGCTCAAGACGGGCTCCCTGGCCCTGATCATCATTGGCGTGGCGCTGCTCCCGCTCGCCGACCACCGGGACAAGGCCGCTGCACCGCCTGCCGCGCACGGCCCCGAACGGCCCGCCCGGGGCTGAGATGCCAACCAGGCAACACCGACACCCGCCGGGAACCGTGCGCATCATGGGTCCCCATCCGGGGGAACGAGAGGACGAACGGTCGCCTTAGCAGCCGTTTCCGTACTCGTTCCACACTTGCCCCCATGATCATGACAGGATGTGTCACCACAGGGTCCTGGCGTCGTCTCCGGTCCGGGCCTGAGCCGCGGCGGCCTCCCGGGCCCGGGAGGCGGATGTTTCGCCGACCCGGTCGATGGCGGCCCAGCCGGTGGCCGACACTGGAAGTGTGGCAGCCCAGGACATGCCGAGCGCGGGCCGCGGCACGAGCCGCGGTGCCGTGACCTGCGCGGACGACACGTCCGGGGCGGACGCGGATGCCCCGTCATCCCAACGGCCGCCCCAGCGGCTGGTTCGGCGCCTGGCCCGCCGGCTGACCCGGCCGCTGGTGGCGGCCACCGCCGGCGTGCTGCTGTACCTGGCGTTCCCGCCCACCGGGATCTGGCCGCTGGCGCCGGTCGCGGTCGCGGCCCTCACCCTGGCCGTGCGCGGTGTGCGCCTGCGCTGGTCGTTCGCCCTCGGCATGCTGTTCGGTCTCGGCTTCATGCTGGCGATGCTGCGTTTCGTGATGTTCGTCGGCATCGACGGCTGGGTGGCGCTCTCGGCCGGCGAGGCGGCCCTGCTCGCGCTGGTCGCCCCCGCGAGCACCGCGGTGACGCGGATGCGTGGATGGCCGCTGTGGGTGGCCGCGGTGTGGGCCGTACAGGAGGCGGTACGCGCGCGGGCGCCCTTCGGCGGCTTCCCGTGGGGGAAGCTGGCCTTCAGCCAGGCGGACGCGCCGCTGGCACCGCTCGCGGCACTCGGCGGCACACCGCTGGTGACCGCCGCGGCCGCCGGCACCGGCGCGCTGCTGGCCGCGGCCGTCATCCGCGCGGCCGCGCCGGCCACGGGCGCCACCGGATCCGCCCGCCCGTCCGGGCCGGACAACGGGACGGACACCAGCGCGGACGCCAGGACGGACGCCAGGACGGGCGGCCGGGGCCGCCGGGCGCGGACGGCCGTGGCGACAGCCCGCCCGCTGGCCGCGGCCGCCGCCGTGACCCTGCTGGGCCTGGCGGTACCGCTGCCGACCGCGGCGCAGGCCGGCACGGCGAACGTCGCCGCGGTGCAGGGCAACGTCCCGCGGGCCGGTGGGCTGGAGGCACTCGGCCGCATGTTCCAGGTCACCACCAACCACGTCACGCGGACCGAACAGCTCGCCGCGGACGTGGCGGCGGGCCGGGTCCCACAGCCCGATCTGGTCCTGTGGCCGGAGAACGCCTCGGACGTCGACCCGCTCGCCGACCCCCGCGCCGCCGCCCTGCTGGACCGGGCCGCGCGGGCGGCGGGCGCTCCCGTCCTCGTCGGCGCGGTCCTCGACGGGCCGGGCCCGCGCAAGGTGCGCAACGCCGCCCTGGTGTGGGACGACACCGGCTGGACCGGGCAGATGTACGTCAAGCAGCACCCGGTGCCGTTCGCCGAGTACCTGCCGGGCCGGGCCGTCCTGGAGAAGCTGGTCAGCCGGTTCGCCACCGAGATGCCCAACGACTTCGTCCACGGCACCACGACCGGGGCCCTGACCATCCGCGGGATCACCATCGGTGACGTCATCTGCTTCGAGGTGGCCTACGACGGCCTCGTGCGCGCCACCGTCGACGCCGGCGCGCGGCTGCTGGTCGTGCAGACCAACAACGCCTCGTTCGGACGCCGGGGCGAAAGCGAGCAGCAGCTGGCCATGACCCGGCTGCGCGCGGTCGAACACGGGCGGGCCGCGGTCCAGGCGTCCACCAGCGGCCAGAGCGCGATGGTCATGCCCGACGGCCGGATCCTCGCGCGGTCCGGGCTGTACCAGGCGGCCGTCCTGACCGCCGCGCTGCCGCTGCGTACCGGGCGTACGGTCGCGGACCGGCTCGGTAGCCTCCCGGAGACGCTCCTGGTGATGATCGGAGTGGCCGCTGTAGCGTTCGGCCTACGGGCTGGACGGACGCCGCCCCGACAGGCCGCCGGGCCCGGCCGGATCGCCGGACACCGGCGGGAACAGTACGGGCAGGCGGGCGGCGGCCCCGCCGACGACAGCGCTGGCGACACCGAAAGGAGCCGCGTGGACGGCGAGCGCGTTCTCGTGTGTGTTCCCACCTACAACGAGCGGGAGAACCTTCAGGACACGGTCAACCGGCTCCGGACGGCCAATCCGGACGTGGACGTGCTGGTCATCGACGACGCGAGCCCGGACGGCACCGGCCAGCTCGCCGACGAGCTCGCCAGCGCCGACCCGCGCGTCCACGTCCTGCACCGGCCGGCCAAGGAGGGGCTGGGCGCGGCCTACGTGGCCGGCTTCACCTGGGGGCTGGGCCGCGGCTACGGCATCCTGGTCGAGATGGACGCCGACGGCTCGCACCAGCCGGAGGAACTGCCCCGCCTGCTCACCGCCCTGCGGGAAACCGACCTGGTCATCGGCTCACGCTGGGTGCCCGGGGGAGAGGTGCGCAACTGGCCGCGGTCCCGGCTGCTGCTCTCCCGCGGCGCCAACGCGTACGTGCGGACCGCCCTCGGCATGCCGCTGGCCGACGCGACCGCGGGCTTCCGGGCCTACCGGGCCGAGGTCCTGCGCAGCCGCGATCTCGACCGGGTCGCGTCGCAGGGGTACTGCTTCCAGGTCGACCTGGCCTGGCAGGCGTGGCGGTCGGGGTTCCGGCTCCGCGAGGTCCCGATCACCTTCGTCCAGCGCGAACGCGGACAGTCGAAGATGAACCGGGCCGTCGTGGGGGAGGCGCTGTGGCGGGTGACCTGGTGGGCGGTGCGCTCCCTGCGCGACCGGCCGGCCGCGGCCGGCGGACGCAGCGCTGCCCGGCGGCAGAACGGCGGGAGCGAGGCCACGGTGGGCCGGGACGGACAGGACAGCCAGGGCAGCCGGGACGGACAGGCCGCGCACCCTGGCGGGGACACCGGCCCGCTACCGCTGCCCGCGGCCCGGGAGAGCGCCGAGGAACACCAGGACCAGGAACGGTCGACGACAGGTGCCTCGGCATGAGAGCGGGGCGACACGCGTGTGGCCCGCCCGGACGATCTCCGGACGGGCCACACGCGTGGGTGTCGCTACGGCAGACGTGTCAGGCGGAGCGCCGGTCCTGCCCGGTGCCCCGCAGGACCGCGAGCCGCTCAGCCAGTACCTCTTCAAGGTCGTCGGTGGTACGCCGCTCCATCAGCATGTCCCAGTGCGTGCGCGGGGGCTTGCTCTTCTTCGGCTCCGGGACCTCGCCGTCGACGATGACCGATCCGGCACCACAGACACGGCACTCCCAGACTGCCGGGACCTCGGCCTCGGCAGCGAAAGGCATGGTGAACTGGTGGCCGTTCGGGCAGTCGTAGGACGCGGTCTGGCGGGGCGCGAGTTCGGTGCTGCGGTCCGTCTCGTAGGAGACTGCACCTAGACGGCTGCCTCGCAGGATGCGCTCGCCCATGAAAACCCTCCCGAGCGTCGATACCAGTGAGGAACTCAGACTCATCAACGCCCGGGATCTGTGGGACGTTCCCTTGGGGACAAGGCCGGCAACGAGATCGCGCTCACATAAGGTATAAAGATGATCATGATTAAGCCATCTTCTCTTACGTACAGTCAGCAAGCGGCTCTTCTCGGGACGGCCCGCTGCGCGCTTGGTGTCGGACTGCTGACACGTCCCGCCAGATTCGCGCGCCTCGCCGGCGTGGACCGGGTCACCGCCGAACGGACGGCGTGGATCACCCGGCTCGCCGCCGCCCGCGACATCGCCGTCGGCGCCGGCCTGCTCACGTCCCTGCTGCGGCGCGACGGCCCACCGACACGCGGCTGGCTGCGGGCGGGCGCGCTGATCGACACGGCCGACGCGGCCGTGCTGCTCAACGCCGGCGCCCGCCGGGACATCGCCTGGGCACCGGCCGTGGCGGCGGCACTGACCGCCGCCACCAGCGCCGTCCAGGCGGGCCTGCTCACCACCCGTCCCCCCGCCGGCGCGGACCCGGCGGACCGCCGGGCGACAGCCCTCGGGGAACGAATCCGCCGCGTGAAACGTCCCACACCAGCAGAAGAGGGGAGTGGCCTGGCATGAGCGACGACAAGGAGGTCACCGTGGCAACACACCAGGTCGTCAAGACCGAGGAGGAGTGGCGCAAGGAACTCCCTGCGGAGCGGTACGCCATCCTGCGCAACGCCGCCACCGAACCACCCTTCAGCGGCGCCTACACATACAGCAAGGAAACCGGCGTCTACCGCTGCGGGGCATGCGGGAACACATTGTTCGACTCGTCCACCAAGTACGACTCCGGATCAGGCTGGCCGAGCTTCTACGAGCCCAAGGTGGCGGACGCGGTGGAACTGGTCGAGGACCACTCCCACGGCATGACCCGCACCGAGGTCCGATGCCGTCGCTGTGGGTCACATCTCGGACACGTTTTCGACGACGGCCCGGCGCCGACCGGCCAGCGCTACTGCATGAACTCGCTCGCGCTCGACCTCGAGCCAACGCCGGAGAACCCCGCCTGACATCCATAGGAGCATCCGGGAGAACCCGACGGACGTAGGCGCCGGCGCGGCGGACGCGCACCCCGTGCCGCTCCGCCCGCCGCCGCCCCTCCCCCGCACGGCACCGTAGCGCCGATAATCGACATTATGTCAAGTAGAACGAGTGGGCCCCGCCCCCACCGGC
>NZ_CEVIVD010000098.1:4203-6522 GCF_982290655.1 Protofrankia sp. CiP1_Cm_nod3 | reverse complement strand
CGCCCCCACCGGCCGTCCGCCTCATGATCCCCGCCGGCCCGCCGCGCCCCTGCCGCATCCGTTCTGCCGTGCCCGTCGCTGTCCGTCGCTCGGCGCACCAGGCACACACTCGACACACCAGGAACATCCCTCGCGAGGCCTGGCACCCGGCCACAACGCCGGTCGGCCGCCGCGAACGGATTGGGCCACCCGGGCCCTGTGGACCTGTTTCCCGCGGGCGCGTCCGCGGAACAATGTCTTGGAAACACCCTCCCCCGGACCAGCGCGGCCCGAAGCCGGCTATTCGGCACCGGAGCGACGGCCAGGGCGGCATTTGACGGCGGAGATGCGGGATTGTTCGCCCGCCGTCATCCGTCATCCGCTGTCATCCGTCGTGACGGGCGGGCCGTACTCCGGACGGCGCCGGGCGGCAGACGACAACCAGGCGGACGACGGGTGTGCGCAAGCGGCCACGGTGGCCCGCTCCCGGCGGGATATGCTCATCCCGCCACAGGGGCGGGACCACTGTCGCGTCCGGCGGGAACACCTGCGGGACAGGGCGTTCGGCTCAGGGGGCTTATTACCGGGTGACACACGGAAGCCGCCGTTTCTCCCCCGGTCCATATGTGACCAGCAACACCCCGGGTAACGTCACATCAGCCCGCCGGAAACTGATATAGCGGTCTGGGGTGTTTTGCGGAGAGAGGTATCGGGAACGTGGTCAGAAATCCTCCGGCACCGGGTGAGGCGTATTTACACGGAAGCCGGCGAAGGTGGTGGTGAAAGTGACATCCGTGACCGGGTGGCTGGGTGTACGCGGCAGGGAACAACCGGGGCAGGTGTACCTCAGGGAGGCTCGCGGCAACCGCTCGGTCACCTACGGCGAAATGGCTGCCCTCGTTCAGCGCTGGCAGACCGATCTGGACGCGCACGGCCCGCGGCCGCGGGGGCGGATCGCGATCCTCGTGTCGGATCCCCTGGACTTCGCCGTGGTCTTCCTCGCCGTCCTGGTGAGCGGCAGGCACGCGGTCCCCCTGGATCCCGACGCCCCGCCCGCGGAACTGGAACGGGCGCTGGCGCGGACCCGCCCCGATCTCGTGGTCACCGACCGGCCGTTGCCCCCCACCTGCGCCCTCCGCCAGCTCAGCCCACGGCTGACCACCGGGCACACCGTCACGTCATCCCCCAGTGCCGCCGGCCACGGTGGCGCACGCTGCCGGCTGTCCGGCGGCGTCCTGCTGACGAGTTCGACGGACTCGTCGACGGCCGGAGCGATCAGGGAGATCTTCCTCGACGGCGGGCAGCTCGCACACGTGGCCGCCGCCGCCGCGCGCCACCACCAGCTGACCCGGACGGACACCGGCTACAACCCGCTCCCCTTGATCCACGTCAACGCGCAGGTGACCGGGCTGCTCGCCACCCTGTGCGGCGGAGGCACCCTCGTCCTCGACCGCCGGTTCCGCCGCCGCGGATTCTGGACGATGATCAGAAATCACCAGGTGACCTGGATCAACGGGGTCCCGTCGGTCGTGGCCCTGCTGGCCATGGATCCGCGTGCCGCCCAGGCCCGCGACTGCCGGGTCCGGTTCGTCCGGTCCGCCTCCGCTCCCCTGCCTGTCCCCGTGTTACAGGCGTTCGAGGAGGCCACCGGCGTCCCGGTGCTGGAAACCTACGGTATGGCCGAGGCCGGCGGCCTGATCACGGCGAACCCCCCGCGGGGGGCCGGCAAGCCCGGCTCGGTGGGCCTGCCGGTGGGCAGCGAGGTGCGTGTCGTCGACGACGAGGCGATGCCGTGCCCGCCGCAGGAGGCCGGGCGGGTGCAGATCCGCGGCCCCGGGGTCATCCGCGCCTACGCCGGCCCGGCCGGCGCTGACAGCTTCACCCCGGACGGCTGGCTGGACACCGGCGACACCGGCTTCACGGACACCGACGGCTACCTCTACCTCACCGGCCGCGGCGACGGCATGATCAACCGTGGTGGTGAGAAGGTCTCCCCCCGTGAGGTCGAGGAGGTCCTGCTCGCCGACCCGCGGGTGCGCCGCGCGGTGGTGGTGGGCCGGCCGGACGCCGTGCTCGGCGAGGTGCCCGTCGCGCTGGTCGTCCCGGCGAACGGCCCCGATCCCCTGCTCGTGGCCGAGCTCGTGGAGCGCTGCGAGGCCGGCCTCGCCACCTTCAAGCGGCCAACCAGCATAGAGATCGTCACCGACCTCCCCGGCGGCCGCAACGGCCCGCTCCGGCAGCTGCCCGGCACGGCCCGGCTCCCCGGCTCAGCCGCCGCATGACTCCATCCTCTCCCCTCCCCGAAGCCTCTCCCCTCCCCCCGAAGTACCCGCAAGGATC
>NZ_CEVIVD010000098.1:0-3655 GCF_982290655.1 Protofrankia sp. CiP1_Cm_nod3 | reverse complement strand
AGCCTCTCCCCTCCCCCCGAAGTACCCGCAAGGATCAGGCGCGGGAGGGAGCCGGTAGGGCCCGTGGGGCGGTAGGGGTGGAAGGCTGTGGCTGTTGGGCCGACAAGCAGCGGGCTTGCTACGGTGCAGTGCGGCCGGCCGTGGGAAGTTCACCGGATGTGCGACGTCGTGATGACACGCGGCCGGCGGACAGGCAGAGTCAGCAGGTGGGAGAGGGTGCCGTGGACGACGAGACAATGGCGGGGTTCCTCGCCGAGCTGGCCTCCCCCGCGCCCGCGCCGGGTGGTGGCGCGGCCGCGGCGCTGCAGGCCGCCCTCGGCGCGGCGCTGGTGAGCATGGTCTGCAATCTCACGATCGGCAAGCCCCGGTACGCCGAGCACGAGGCGACGATGCTCTCCGCCCGGCTCGACGCCGACAAGGCCCGCGCCGAGGCGCTGGCGCTGGCCGGCGCCGACGCCCGCGCGTTCGCCGCGGTCAGCGACGCGTACAAGCTGCCGAAGGGCACCGGCGAGGAACGGGCCGCCCGCAGCCAGGCGATCCAGGCCGCGCTGGTCACCGCGGCCGAGGTGCCGCTGCACACCGCGGCGGTCGCGGCGGCCGTGGTCGGGCTGTGCACGTCGATCATCGACGGCGCGAACGTCAACGTCCTCAGCGATGTCGGGGTGGCCGCCGCCAGCGCACGCGCCGCGCTGGACAGCGCGGCGATCAACGTACGGGTGAACACGGCGGCGATGACGGACACGGCCGCGCGCGAGCGTGCCACGGCCGCCCTCGCCGGCCATCTGACCTCTGTGGCTACGGCGGACGGCATCGTGCGCGCCGTCGGGGAACGGATCGGATCATGAAGCTGCTGGACGGACGGGCCATGGCCGCGGAGATCGGCCGGGGCGTCGTCGACGAGGTGGAACGGCTGCGCGAGGCCGGCCGGGTGCCGACGCTGGCCGTGGTCCTGCCGGGCACCGACCCGGCGGCCCGGTCCTACGTCAGGGTGATCGAACGTGGCGCGGCGAAGGTGGGGGTCCACTGCGTCGTCCACGAGCTGTCCGGGGACGCCGCCGAGCTCGTCGCCACGGTCGACCGGCTGGCCGCCGACGACGAGGTGCACGGCCTGATGGTGCAGACCCCGCTGCCCCCGGGCCTGTCCGCGCAGGACGTCGGCAGCCGTATCCCGCCGCACAAGGACGTCGACGGGATGAACCCGCTGAGCCTGGGCCGGCTGGCCCTGGGCCTGCCGTGTTTCGCGCCGGCCACCGCCGCCGCGGTGCTGGAGATCCTGCACCGCGGTGACGTCAAGCTCGCCGGTGTCCGCGCGGTGGTCATCGGGCGCAGCCCGGTGGTCGGCAAGCCCGCGTCCCTGCTGCTGCTGGCCGAGGACGCCACGGTGACGATCTGCCACTCCCGTACGGCAGACCTGCTCTCGGTCGTGCACGAGGCCGATGTCGTGGTGGCCGCCGTCGGCCGTCCCAAGATGATCGGCAAGGGGTTCATCCGGCCGGGTGCCGTCGTCATCGACGTGGGGACGAACGTCACCGAGGCCGGTCTGGTCGGCGACGTGGACGCCGACGCGGTCGCGTCCGTGGCGGGCGCTCTCACCCCGGTCCCGGGCGGGGTCGGGCCGGTGACCACGATGCTGCTGCTGCGCAACACCACCACCGCAGCCACCGGGTAAGCCCACCCGGACTCGACCGCGAGCTGTCAGGGGCGCGACCCAGAAAGGCCCGGAAGGAAGACCGGGACAAACCGCTGGTCCATCGGCGGCGTCGATGTAGTCCCTGAGGGGACCGGTAAAAAGGACATATCGGCGGTGCGGAACGGTTACCAGCGGGCCTTTTCGCTGGGCTGCCGACAGGATGACACCCGCAGTTCCTTCCCAGAGGCAGAAAAAGCACTCGTCAGGCGTCTCAGTGAAATCAGTGAGAATGTTCAGCACGCGCCGTGCCTGTGACGCCCATGCCCACGCCCGGGCCCAGTCCTCGACGTGCACGATCGCGCCGGGCGCGGTCAGCGCGGCCACGACCTGACCATGGGTGATCATCGCGTCCTCGTGGATCGGGCAGAGCCGGCCCACGATCCCGGCCACGTCCAGACGAGCCAGGAAGTCACGCACGATGGGGAGCAGACCAAGCGGCTTCTTCACGCGCGGTCTGGGAGGTGAGGCCGGCGGCCAGCCGGACGCGGTTGCGGCCGTCGGCCTTGGCCCGGTAGAGCGCCGCGTCCGCCGTCTCCAGCAGGGCGGCCAGCTCCACGTCCGCGCCGGTGGCGGTGGCCACCCCGACCGAGACGGTCACGGACACGCAGACCACGCCGGCGGCGTGGCTGTCCGCCCGGCAGCGCATCTCGGCCACCTGGCGGCGGATCCGGTCGGCGGCCCGGGCGGCGCCGTCGAGGTCGGTGTCACACAGCATGATCACGAATTCTTCGCCGCCGAACCGGCCGACGAGGTCACGAGGCCGGGTGGCGGCGCGCAGCGCGTCCGCGACACACATGAGAACGGCGTCGCCGGCAAGATGGCCGAACTGGTCGTTGACCTTCTTGAAATGGTCGATGTCCACGATGAGCACGGACATCGGACGGCCCGAGCGCCGGATTCGCGCCACCTCCTTCTCCACCGTCTCACGCCAGTAGGCCGGGTTGGCCAGCCGGGTCTTGGCGTCGGTGCGGGCCGCCTGGAGCAGTTCGGCGTGCAGCAGGCTGCGTTGCAGCAGCAGCGCGGGCGGTGTCGCGGTGAGCATGAGCAGGGGATGCGCGGTCCACAGCACGGCCAGGCCGATGGCGGAACACATCTCGGCGGCGTCGACGGCGAACGTCTCCCGCCTGCCGCCGGCGAACGGGCGGCGGGCCGGCTGCGCCGATCTCGGATGCGCGCACCACAGCATGCCGCGCAGCAGGACACGGTTGAGCACCGTGTAGGTGAACACCGCCACGAACAGCGCGCCGATACGTCCGGACGAGCCCACCAGGGTGTCGATCCGGTACGGCCCCTGGGGCGGGGCGAGCGCCCGGTGCACGCCGGCCGCGCAGAAACCCGACACGCCCAGCGCCGCCGCGTTGAAGACCTGCCGGTACCTGGGCTGCGCGGCCGGCTGGCCGCGGGAACGGAAAAGGCAGTGCAGGGGTATGTGCAGGACGGCGGCGTACAGCGGTGGGAGAAGAAGTGTGACCGGCAGGGTCCAGTTCGACAGCAGGTCCCGGTGCGGCTCGTCCTTCCGGAGACCGGGCACACCGAGATGCCGGGACGTTTCCATGGCCAGCCGGCCGAGCAGAACGAACGCCCCGAACGTGAACAGGTCGGCAAACCTGAAGGAAAGCCCGAACAGGCCGACAAGGACAACTACCAGACACAGTACGTCGACGGCGACGAGATAACGGACAAGCCGTGGCGGCAGACTCCACAGCACAAAATGCGACACCCACTCGACCAGCCGTTCACCGGCCTGCCGGGCGGCCTTTCCCCCACGCCGCCAGAACCGCCGCACGAATCCCCGGAACCGCCGCTCCTGGGACGGCCGCTGGGGCGGCTGCGACGGCCGGGACAGCCCGGGTGCCAGTGGCTGGGATGGCGGGAACGGCCGGGACGAGCGGGCCGGCCGAGGCGACGGCGGCTGGGATGGTGGCCGGGAGGACGGCTGGGGCGCTGGCTGGGAGGGGAACGGGG
>NZ_CEVIVD010000097.1:18212-19335 GCF_982290655.1 Protofrankia sp. CiP1_Cm_nod3 | reverse complement strand
GTCAGTGACGTCAGGATCGCCTGCTCGTCGCGATCGAGACCGCTGGTCGACCGGCCCGTCCGCAGCGAGTCCAAGAGCGCCTGCTCCTCCCGCGTCAGGTCCGTCATGTGCCTCCCATCCGTAAAAGTCCTGGTAGGAGGGTAATCCTCGAGATCAGTGAAGGCGAACAAGTGTTCGGCGTGTCGCGACGAACGTCAATCCTGTAGGCCGAGTGGTTCGTGAAACAGGACGACCCTCGCGCCGTCGTCAAGGTCCAGGCCCTCGAGACGTCAGGGCGGAAACGTACGCCAAGGGGAAACCGTTCGGTCCGCGTGATCGGGAGCAGGACCTGCGACACGTGTAGCGCGATCCTGTATAGCGCTATAGGGGATCCGGCGAACAGAGTGGGTCCGAGCGGATCGCTCGTCCCCACCCCCTCGTCACCGCCGACGCGGCGCGAGGACGACAGCAAGCACAATCAACGCCAACACGATGATCGGTTCTGCTGCCATGGGCATCACCTCCCGGGACCAGGGGAGCGGCGAGACGCCGCTCGACGCTGGGAGGCCCGGCGGGAGTCGTGCCCGTCAGTGGCTGTCCAGTTGTGTCCGCCATCATGCCGGACGCCCCCAGCACCTCCCGCGCCGGGCCGGCACGGCCGGTGCGGGAGGTCGACCGGGACGCCTGAGCGCGCGTATCTTCTCCGGCTACCGGCCGCCGAGCATGGTGGCGGTCGCGAGGGTCAGGGCGAACGTGCCGGCGAACGCGGCCCCGCCGGCACGCGCGGCACCGGCCAGGCTGGCGCCGTCGACGCGGGCGAGGATCCCGGCGACCAGTGCCGCGACGACGGAAACGGCGGCGCACAGCGCCACCACCAGGATCGTGACCACACGTGGGTCGACAGCCACCGCGGTTCTCCTTCGGACACATCACCCCATTTGGGTGATGGTCACGACCTGCGGTGTCCGCTTCGCTTTCTACCGATTTCAGCCCATGAGGGCAAATCTATCAACGATAGTTACGCTTTGTCGCCACACGCTGTGTGACGGCGACGGTGGAGGATCATTGATGTGTGACCGGCCCCGGTAGATGGCAGGGATCCGGCCGCGCTGCGTGGCAGGGTCCGGCGTAGTGGGGTCCGAGG
>NZ_CEVIVD010000097.1:2034-18124 GCF_982290655.1 Protofrankia sp. CiP1_Cm_nod3 | reverse complement strand
AGGATTCCGTGCAGCCGTTGGCGCTAGCGATGATCAGGGGTTCTTGCGCCAGGGGGCGGCGGGGTCGGCGAGGGTGTCGAGGACGAGCTGGCACCAGGTGAGTGCGGCGTTGACCGCAAGGTGGGCGTGGCGGGGGCGCAGGCCGGCGCGGGTGGCGGCCGGGCCATGGCCGGTGCCAGCGCGGTTGCGGAGCTCGGCGACGCCTACTGCGACTCCGGAGACCGCGCCGAGGATCTTCTTCACTGCCTCGCTGCCGTCGGGCCCGGGTGTGACAGCCGAGGGGTGTAGGTCGAGAGCTTGCTGAGCCTGGCGGATGAGCGCGGGGACGTCGTCCTTGTCGTTGACCGGCAGACCGCGTTCGGTCAGGACGACCTTGGCGGTGCTCTCGATGAGTTCCTTGGCGCTGCCGATCGCGAGGGCCGGGTCGTCGATGACCGCTCGTTGGATGCGGTCGAGGTGCTCCCGGATCGCCACCGAGGAAAAACAGGTACCTGGCGCTGGTCGGTGAGGATACCGAACGAGAACGAGAAGTTCTGGGCCATGAACGGAGGCCACGTTATGATCAGGACAATCCAGCTCATGTCGTCGAGGGTATGTGTGATCTCGATCGGGCGTTCGGGCTGGAACGCGGTGGCGGCGAACAGCATGGCGGGCATGAAGAACGTGAAGCAGTCATGCTTTCAGCAGGGTGCAGACGTCGATGTTGCGCTCGAGGCAGGCGCCGGCCTCGTCAAGGCCGAAGACGAACGGCGCGAAGTCGAGGAACCCGACCCAGGTGGCCCCGGCATTGATGTAGGTGAGCCAGTGGTCGGCGACCTGGCGGGCGTTGCCGTGGACGAAACTCCTGCTCTTCATGGCGCGGGAGACCCTGGCCATGACGGCGTCGTTCTCCTCCCTGGTCACCTCGTTGGGCAGCAGGTGCAGCGTGTAGTTGTAGTCGCGTGGACGCGCCAGCTCCACATCTGGCTCCAGCTCCCATTCAGCGTGCGCCATGCGGCCGTAGATCGATGCAAAGGACGTGACGAACTCGCTGTGGTCGATCGCCTTGTCGATCGCGGCCCGGTCCTCGTGGATCAGCGCGATGGCCTCGATGGCGAAGATGAAATCGTCGGGGTCCCGGCCGTACTTCTCCAGCGCGACCTTCATGTCCCTGACGGTCTGTGCGTAGTGCTCGATGTGCGCGAACGCCGCGGGCACGACCGTGAGCCAGCCGTCGGCGTAGCGCGCGGCGATGTCCAGCGCCCTGGGGCCGGCGCCGGCGACGAGCATCCTGGGCCTGTGGGTGCGGGCCCCGCCGATATAGGCGTTCCTGAAGTGCCAGAAGTTGCCCTCGAAGCTGAAGGGTTCGGTCTTCTCCCATAACAGCTGGTAGAGCCGGAAGTGGTCCTCCAGGCGAGCGAGGCCCTCCTTGCGGCTGTAGCCGAAGGGGACCGTGTTCTGCTTCTCTCCCACGCCGACGCACACGACCGAGTTGCCCTGGGACGCGTCCGCGATCGTCATCGCCATGCGCATTATCTCCGCCGGTCCGTTGCGGATGCCGTTCGTCGCTGACACCGAGAGCCCGAGGCTCTCGGTGGCGCCGCCCGCCAGGCCGAGCAGGGTGAACGGGTCGTAGAAGCTGTCGCCGTCGGGCAGGACATTGGCCACGGGGGAGAAACTCTCCCCCCAGGCCACCCGTGGAAGGATCCCGGTCAGGAAGTCCCACGTGAAGACCTGGTCGACTCCGGCCTGCTCGAGACGCTGGGCGTAGGGGATGATGCTCTTGGCGGGCACCCCGCGGACTCCCGGGAACCACACCGCGGTCTGGACGTTCGACACCGTTGTCTCCTTCGTCATTCCAGGGGCGACGCCCATGAGTCCATCGTCAGGGTCTGGGGCGGGCAAGAGTAATCCGCTACTCTCGCTGTGCATGCAGTACGACGCCGTCATGGAGTTACCCTGGCCGTTGACCGGGCGGGCCGCGGAGCTCGACCTCGTCCGGTCGTCCCTGACGTCTCATTCCCCCCGCAGCGTGATGCTCGTGGGGCCAGCGGGAGTCGGCAAGACCCGCCTGGCTCGCGAGGCCCGGCTGCTTGCAAGCAGGGCCGGGCTTTCCAGCGTCTGGGTGACCGCGTCGCACTCGATCGCCCGGACACCCCTCGGGGTGTTCGTACCCCTTCTGCCGGCCCTGGACAGGGAACCCGCTGGCACGGTGCACGACCTGCTCGAACGTTCGGCCCGAGCCCTGGTCAGCCGCGCCCGCGGGCGGGGTGTGGCGCTGTTCGTCGACGACGCGCACATGCTCGACGAAGCCTCGGCGGGTCTGTTGCACCAGCTTGTCGCGAACCACTCGGTTCTCGTCGTGCTCACCGTGCGTGCCGGCGAAGCGGCCCCGGAAGCGGTCACGGCGCTGTGGAAGGACGACCTCGCGCTCCGGTTGGAGCTCTCGCGACTGGACACCAGAGCCATCGACGCGTTGCTCACCGCGGTGCTCGGCCACCAGGTCGACCGCGCTGCCGTCGTCGAGCTCGCCGCGCGCTCCGGCGGCAACGTGCTGTATCTGCGCGAGCTGACCCTGGGCGCACTGGCGGACCGCACCCTGGTCAGGGACGTCGGGGTGTGGCGCCTGAAGGCCCCGCTGGCCCCCTCCGGGCGCATCATGGAACTGGTCGACACACGGCTGCGTGGCCTCGACGACGCGTCGATCGCCCTGCTCGAACTGGCCGCCTACGCGGAGCCCCTCGGCGGCGCCGAGGTGGCGGAGCTCGCCGACCCCGAGCTGATCGACGCGCTGCAGCGACAGGGCCTGCTGGCCAGCGGGTTCGAAGGTCAACGCCTGCAGGTGCGGCTCGCCCACCCGCTCTACGGGGAGGTCCTGCGAGCGCGCACGTCCGCGGTGCGGGTGTCGGCGATGAGCCGGGCGCTGGCAGACAGCGTCGAGCGCACCGGTGCCCGTCGCAAGGGCGATGCACTGCGGATGGGTATCTGGCGCCTTGATGGCGGCGGCGGTCAGCCCGCGCTGATGCTGCGCGCCGCCCGCGACGCACGATGGCACTATGACTTCGCCCTGGCGGAGAGACTGGCGCGCGCCGCTGGGCATGCCGGAGCGGGGTTCGACGCCTGGCTTCTCGCGGGACAGACGCTGGCGCTGCAGGGCCGGCCCCTCGACGCGGAGCGGGAGCTCGCCAGCCTCACCTGTCAGACCCGCGACGACCGCGATCGGGTGCGACTTGCCATCGCCCACATCGACTGTCTGTGGTTCTACCTCGGTCGCATGGACGATGGCCTTCGCGTGGCCCAACTGGCCGAAGCCTCGATCACCGAACAGTCCCTGCGAGACGAGGTGTCGGCCCGACGCGCCGGTCTGCTCCTTGGCAGCCAGGGGCCGGGTGCGGCCGCTGAGGTGGCGGTACCCATGCTCGCCGCCGCCAAAGGGCCGTCACTGGTCTGGTTGGGCCTCGTGGCGTCCTATGGCCTCGGGCGGCTGGGCCGCATCGAAGAGGCCCTCGACGCGGCCGACCGCGGCTACGACGCCGGCATCGTGCTGAGCGAACCGGACGACTGGTACCCCTGGTTCAACCTCTACGCCCGTTGCGAAGCCCTCGCGCACGCGGGCCGCTTCACCGAGGCCGAGGCGCTCGCCAGGCAGGAGCATCAGCGCGGGCTGGAGGAGGGCAGCAGCGAAGCGCGCGCGTGGTTCCTGTGGCACATGTGCCGCACCGCCAGGGACACGGGCAACGTGCAGTCGGCGGGCCGCGACGCCCGGGAAGCCATCGTGCTGCTCCGCCGACTCGGGCGCCTGGGTTTCCAGCACAGTCTCCTCTCCCTGCTCGCCCAGTCCCAGGCACTGTCCGGGGATCATCAGGGCGCACGCGCGACCCTGGCGAGAATCGACGAGCTGGGTGTCCAGCAACCCCGCTGGAGCTGGACGGAGTTCATCAGCGCGCATGCCTGGACCGCCGTCGCCGAGGGCCGGCTGTCCGTCGCGAGAGAGACGTTCGAACGTGCCGCGGAAGCCGGCGAACGTGTCGGCGACCGCACCGGAGCCTGCGCCGCCCTGCACGACATCGCACGCATCGGTGCGCCCCATGCCGTCGTCGACCGGCTCGTTGCTGTGGCTGCCACCGTGGAGGGCGAACTCACGGGCGCGCGCGTCGCGCACGTCCTCGCCCTGGCCGAGGCAGACCCACCAGGGCTTGCCGAGGTCTCGGACAGGTTCGAGGCCATGGGTGTGTTCCTGCTCGCCGCCGAGGCCGCGGCCGACGCCGCCGTGGCGTGGCGCAGGCTCGGCAAGCCCAGGAAGGCCGACGCCGAGCTGCACCGCGCAGCGATCCGGCTGAGCCGCTGCGAGGGAGCGAGAACTCCTGCCCTGGCCCCGATCAGCGTACGTTCACAGCTCACCCCAGCCGAGCGCGAGACCGCTCTCCTCGCCGCGAACGGGCTCACCAGCAAGGAGATCGCTGAGCAGCTTCGCATCTCCGCCCGGACCGTCGACAACCGGCTCCAACGCATCTTCCGGAAACTTGGCATCTCACGACGGGCGGAGCTGGCCGCTCTGATGCGGTAGGACCAGCGAAGCCTCACTCTGGATCCACCTGTGCCCTCATGTCATGTTCTCGGCCGTGAGCCGTGAGCCGTGAGCCGTGAGCCATGAGCCGTGAGCCGTGCGGTGAAGGTCGCGATCTCTGCGCGGACCGATGGTCGTTCAGCCCGGTGCGGGTAGGTCCGTTTCCGTGTGATCAGGCGGTGGTGCCACCGTAGGACGATGCCGGGGTGACCGGATCGCCTTTGCGCTGACACGTAGCGCAGAAGCCCTGGTCAGGGCCTACGGACGAGATCCGGGCACGGACAGGATTCCAGGATCCCGCGGGCGGACGTGAGAACATCGTCGCCGGAGGAGTCTCACGCAACGAGGCAGGGGATGGATCCGATGCATCGTGAACAGCGGGCGGTCGCCGACCGATTATCGCCCGCGCCGGCCGATCTGCCCCCGGCCGCCTGGCCCCTGATCGGCCGGGACACCGAACTCGACGCGCTGACCCACGCCCTCACCGGTGCGGCCCCGCACAGCGTCATCATCGTCGGCCCCGCCGGCGTCGGTAAGACTCGCCTGGCCCGCGAGGCAATGCTGATCGCCGCTGCGGCCGGCCACGAGGCGCGCTGGGTGACGGCGACGCGCTCCGTGGGCGGGCTCCGTTCGGGGCCTTCGCACCCCTGTTGGCCGTGCCCGAGCCAAGGGACGGGCTCGGGCCGGCGGACTCGTTCGAGGGACTGCTGCGGCGGACGGCGTACGCCCTCGTCAACCATGGCGGCGTGGGCCGCCTGCTGCTGTTCGTCGACGACGCGCAGTTGCTCGACGAGGCGTCGGCGGGCCTGATCCAGCAGCTCGTGTCGGCGGACGCCGTGCTGGTGGTTGCCACGGTCCGGACGGAAGAGCCGACGCCCGCGGCGGTGACCTCGCTGTGGAAGGACGACCTTGCGATCCGGCTCCGCCTGAGCGATCTGGCCGACAGCGTCATCGACGACCTGTTGACAGTGGTCCTGGGGGATCAGGTCGACCGTGCCACCGTCGCCGAGATGACCGCTCGTTGCCAGGGCAACGTGCTGTTTCTCCGGGAGCTCGTGCGCGGCGCGCTGGCGGACGGCACCCTGGTCCGCCACGGTGGGGTGTGGCGGATGACCGGAGCGCCGGCGCCCTCGGACCGGATCGTCGAGTTCGTTGGCGCCCGCCTGGCCGGGCTCTCCCCCGATGCTCGAGCGCTGCTGGAGCTGACGGCCTACGGCGAACCTCTCGGGGGCGCGGAGCTCGACGCGCTGGGCGACGAGCGCCTGGTCGAGAAGCTGGAGCGAGAGGGTCTGCTTGTCAGCGCGTTCGACAGCCGCCGTCTGCAGATTCGTCTTGGCCATCCCATCTACGCAGACGTGCTGCGTGCGCAGACATCGGCCGTGCGGGTCGGCGCGATGGCCCGCGCCCTTGCCACCATCGTCGAGCGGACCGGCTGCCGCCGACGCGACGACCTCCTGCGGATCGGGCTCTGGCGCCTCGATGGCGGCGGTGGACAACCCGATGTGCTACTCGAGGCCGCGCGCGCGGCTCGGTGGCACTACGACTTCCCGCTCGCCGAGCGTCTGGCACGTGCCGCCGTCGAGGCGGGGACCGGCTTCGACGGCCGGTTGCTCGCGGCCCAGACGGCCGCCCTGCAGGGACGGGGGGAGGCGGCCGAGCAGGATCTCGCGGAGCTCGCAGGCTGCGTGGCGAACGACGAGGAGCGTGCGCGCGCGGCGATCGCCCGGATCGACGTCCTGTGGCTCTCGCTCGGCCGGATGCAGGACGGACTGCGCATCGCCGAGGATGCGGAGGCCACCATCGCCGACGTCGGCCTGCGGACGGAGGTCTCGAGTCACCGCGCAGGGCTGGTGCTGGGGAGTGAGGGTCCACGGGCCGCGGTGCGCGTCCTGGAGCCGCTGCTGGCCGAGGCGCGGGGACGGTCGCTCGTGTGGATGGGCGTCGTGGGCGCGTTCAGCCTCGGGCGCCTCGGCCGATTACGCGAGGGTCTGGACCTGGCGGACCGTGCGTATGCGGCCGGTGTCACCCTGACGGAACCTGACGACTGGTACCCGTGGTTCAACCTCCATGGCCGCTGCGAGCTCCTCGTGCAGGCGGGCCGGTTCGCGGATGCCGAGCGGCTGGCTCGCGAGCAGCACCAACGCGGCCTTGACGAGGGCAGTAGCGAGGCGCGGGCCTGGTTCCTCTGGAACTTGTCGCGTACCGTCCGCGATCGCGGCAACGTCCGGACCGCGACCCGCGACGCCCGGGAGGCGGCAACCCTGCTGCATCGGCTCGGGCGGCTGGGGGTCCAGCACACGCTGCTCTCACTCCTGGCCCAGGCACAGGCGCTCGCGGGTGACGCCGCCGCGGCGCGGCGCTCCCTCGCGGCCATCGACGCCCTCGGGATCGAGCAGCCACGGTGGAGCTGGACCGACCACCTCGCGGCCCAAGCGTGGACGGCCGTGGCCGAGGGGCGGATCACTCAGGGCCGCGATCTGCTCGCCCGCGCGACCCAGGTGGGCGAGCAGATCGGCGACCGTACCGGCGCAGCAGCCGCGCTCCACGACATCGGCAGGCTCGGGACGCCGCGCCGGGTCGTGGACCACCTTGTTGCTCTCGCCCGAGAGCTGGAAGGCGACCTTGTCGCGGCGCGGGCCGCGCACGTCGTCGCCCTCGCCGAGGAGGATCCACGCGCGCTCGACGCGGTCGCCACGACCTTTGAACACCTCGACGCCGAGCTGCTGGCCGCCGAGGCCGCCGCCGACGCTGCGGTCGCCTGGCGCCGGGCAGGCGACGTCCACCGCGCGGATGCCGGGCTGCACCGAGCGGCAGCGCTCGCGGCGCGCTGCAAGGGCGCCGTCACCCCGGCACTCGCGCCGATCGAGTCGCGGGTGCAGCTGACCGACGCCGAGCGTGAGACCGCGCTGCTGGCCGCGGCGGGACACACCGACCGCGACATCGCGGCCGAGTTGCAGCTGTCCGTGCGGACTGTCGGCAACCGTCTGCAGCGCATATACCACAAGCTCGGCGTGTCCCGGCGGACCGACCTGGCGCGCTTTCTCCGCTGACCGCGCCGACGGGCAACACGCCGCGCGCATCGTCCCGCGTTCGTTCGTGGACGCCTGCTCGTCTGCGCCCAGACAGAGTATGTTCCTACTCTGTTGCGTCCGACATGGCCGGTGTTAGCTTCCCGGCCATGGTCACCACGGAACACGCGCTCACAAGCGCTTCGGAGGGTGTGGAGCGGCGCATCGAGGAGCTGCGTCGACGTCATCCCGTCGAACCGGCCGTCGATGAGGTCCTCAGCACGAAGCTGCGACGTCGGGGGCACGACGTGCACACCGCCCGCAGCGTGGAGGACATCAGCGAGCGCCTCCACGCCTTTCTTGCCCACCGGCTGGACGGCCCCTTCACCATCAGCGGCCTTGCCCGACTGCCGGGCGGCGCGTCGAAGGAGCAGTTCGGCTTCGACCTCGAGTGGACGGAGAACGGCGAACCGCGCCGCGACCGGATGGTGCTGCGGATGAACCCGCCTGCGTCCGTCGTGGAGACGCACCGCGTTCGCGAGTTCCAGCTCCTGCGGGCTTTGGAGGGCGTCCTGCCCGTGCCGCGCGCCTACTGGGTGACCCAGGACCACGCCGAGCTGGGCGAGCCCGCGATGGTCTGCGGCTTCGCCCGTGGTGTCGCCGCGCCGACAAAGGGTGAGCGCAGGGCGTCCGGGCTCGGCACGGTCTACGGGCCGAAGCTGCGGGCCAAGCTCGCCCCCCAGTTCGTCGCCCACCTGGCCACGCTGCACGCCCTGGATCCGTCGACCGTCGCTCTGGACGCATTCGGGGTGCCGGCGGCCGGCACGATGCAGGGGTCGACTGGCGGCTCGGGATGTGGGACAGGGTGTGGGAGGAGGACTCCTTCGAGCCGCACCCGACGGTCACGCTGACCCGCCAGTGGTTGTGGGACAACCGCCCGCCGATCGACCGGATCTCGATTGTGCACGGCGACTACCGCAACGGGAACTTCCTGTTCGACGAGGACACGGGCGAGATCACGGCGATCCTCGACTGGGAACTCAGCCACCTCGGCGATCGGCACCACGACTTGGCGTACGCGATGCTCGGCGGCTGGGGCCACCTGGATGACGAAGGCCGTTTTCTCTGTAGCGGCCTTGTCGACACGGAGACCTTTATCGCGGAGTACGAACGCATCTCGGGCCTCTCCGTGGATCCGGAACGGCTGCGCTACTATACCGTGCTGAACATGCACTGGGTGGTGGTAGCCACCAGCGCATCAGGTATCCGGATCACCGAGGACCGCATGACGCACCTCGACGTGATGATGAATTTCCTCAGCGGCCTCGGTGCGTCGTCCATGGCCGAGCTCAACCGTGTTCTCGAAGGAGCCTGAACCATGGTCCCTACCATCTCACAGCAGTTACGGGGCATCCGTTCGGCCATGGTCAAGTCGATTGTTCCGGCGCTGCCCGCCGACGACAGTTTCGTCCAGGAGCAGGCCGGTCTTGTCCTGGCGACCCTGGAGTGGGTGCTCGACGTCCAGGAGTCCGAGACCCTCTACGAGGCGACCGAACGCGATGAGTACCGCGAACTGCTCGACCGTCTCTCGGCCCTGTCGTCCGTCCCACCACCGACGCGCACGCCGTCCCGGCCCCCGACCCCTCGGCGATCCCCGACCTCGCGCTCCTGCGGGCGGAGGCCCAGGCGCTGAAGGTGGCGGTCGACGCCCGTGTCACGGCGATCGCCGCCGACGGCAGCGCTGAGGACCGCGCCGCGGCTCGCGAGCTGCTGGTGGGCGTCGCCGCCCGCCAGAGCGCGCGCGAGCAGGCGTGGTTCCGGATGACCGGGTTTCCGAGCGAGGTCCCCGGCGACATCCGCTCCGTGCTGACCGGGAACGCCACGACGCCGGTGCGGGACGCGGAGTGAGCGGGCACACGCGAGAGAGGATCGCGCGAGAGAAGACAAGGAGCGGCGAGATCACCCCGGAGCACGGCACGGCGGGCGGCGGCTTACCGGAGCCGATCGACGAGCTCGGGATCTACCTGCTACCGGGCCGGGTGAAGGACCCGGCCCGGGCGATCACGGAGGCGATCGACGCGGAGCGCCTCGGCCTCACCTCGGCGTGGATCGCCGAGCGGCTGGACATGAAGGAACTCGGAGTGCTCTGCGGCGCGGTCGCCGCGAGCACGCAGCGGATCCGCCTGGGCATGGGCTCGATCGCCGCGGGGAGCAGACATCCGCTGATGACCGCCGCCGCGGGTTCCACGATGCAGGAGACGTTCGGTGACCGGCTGCTGCTCGGGCTTGCCCGCGGCCTCGGATCGGTCCTCGGCGACCATGGCATGCCTGTTCCGAAAATGGCCGCGTTCGAGGACTACGCGTCGATCCTGCTGCGCCTGTGGGACGGCGAGACCATCGACTACGACGGTCCGCTGGGACGGTTCCCGAACCTGCGCATGGTTGATCCACCGACGGCACCCCGGCCGCGGCTCCTCCTGAGCGCGTGGTCCCCCCTGCCGAAGGCGACGGCGCTCGCGGCCCGGTTGTTCGACGGCGTCTTCCTTGGCTCGGAGCTGACAGTCGAGGCCGTCGCCGCTGTGTCACGGCGCCTGGACGAGGCGTGTGAGCGGATCGGGCGTGACCCGCGGTCACTGAAGCTCTACGCGATCGTCATCACCGCTCCCGATCTGTCGCCGGAGGAAGAGCTGGCAGTCGTCAACGCACGGATGATTACTCACCTGGACTTCGGCGGGGTCGGCGAACTCATCATGCGTGAGAACGGGTGGGATCCCGAGCCGTTGCGCCGTTTGCTCCGGCAGGAGAAGTTGGAGGGCGGCGGCACGGCCGATCAGAAATTCCACCGGAGCGAACTGCTGGAGCTCGGTACGCAGCTACCGCGGGAGTGGGTGGAGACCGGCTGCGTCGTCGGGTCCGCCGCGCACTGCGCGGCGCGCCTGCGGGAGTACCTCGACGCCGGGGTGGACCACATCGTGCTGCACGGCAGCGGACCGAAACAGCTTGAGGGCCTCGTACGGGCGTGGCGCGGGACGTCCGCATCCGGGACTCCGTAACAGAACTTGTTCGTTCTGCCGGAGCACCGGCACGGTTACCTCTACCGACCGCGAGGGGACGATCAGCGCCGGTGATCCTGCCGGGTGCGGGATGTTGCCGCCGAGGCTGTCAGGGACGGTTCGTCTGACACCGAGTTTGAATTTATGGTCGTCATCCATGGTCGTTGTTTTCGAGGGTGAGCTGTGGATATGGGATGCCCGGCGTGTCGACAGCTGGACGTTCGTCAGGGCGGTCTCAACCGGTCAGTGCACCACCCGCATCGTGCTGGGATCCACAGGGTCCGGCATGAGGCGGACACCCGGATGATGCACTGACCGGTGGAGACCACCCCGTGTCGCGTCAGCCGCTGCGCGCGTCTTCCGGGCCGGTGATCCGTTTGAGCAGTGGCAGGGCCGAGGCGATGATTCCCAGCGCCGTGATCAGCCCGAGGGCGACGAGCAGGTAGTACGCCGTGCCTGGTGAGGTCAGGTTGTAGGTCGTCTGGGATTTCAGGAACATGGCCGCCGCGGCGAAGCCTGTTCCGATCGAGGGGGCAGCTCCTGCCAGCAGCGGCAGCGCACTTTCCAGACCGATGACTCGCTGCACGCGAGCCCGCGGCCGCGTCGGCGGACGCCCGACCGTCGCCACCCCAAGATCATCAGTGCCGCCCGCGACCTACTCCCCAACTCCGAAGCCAGCGTCACCTCGATCGCGAAGCTGTTCGGCGGCAGCCCCAGCACCCTCTACAACCACATCCCCGACCTGCGTGAGCTACGCGCCGCCGGCCGGGGCCGCCACGCACTCACCGCCGCCCCGCCGGCACCCAGCTAGATCATCGCCGTTTGCGGCTGGTGACACGTTTCTTACCGGCACGAAGTCCGCAAGTTCAGCCTGACTGAAGGTTCTTCGCATCGAACCCACGGCTTTTCTGGTGATCAGGTTCGAGGTTGTGGCGGGTTCTGTCCGGTCTTCGTGGATCTGCTCCGCGGGGCCGGTTCAGGTCGGTCGGCTGGCCCAGAAGAGAGCGTGGCCGTTGTCGCCCTCGGGGACGTGCGGTGTGGCTGTGGTCTGTGGATCGTGGCGTCCCTATCCTGTCCGGATGCAGGAATCCACGGCGGGTCACGAACGTCCGGTGCGGGGCTTCGAGCTGATCTGCGAGATCGAGCCGCCGACCCGGCCGGACCTGACCCATGCCCGCCACCAGATCGGCGTCCTGAGCCCCGTCACCGACGCGTTCCTGATCCCCGACAACCACATCGGACGCGCGACGGTGTCGAGCATCGCCGTCGCCCACGAGGTGCAGACGATGGGGGGACGCAGCATCGCCTGCGTGAACTCCCGTGACCGTAACCTGCTCGGCTTCCGCCGCGACCTGCTCACCGCCGCGGCCTACGGCGTCGAGGAATTCCTGTTCGTCCACGGCGACAAACCCACCGCCGGGAACCGGACCAGCGACCTGACCGTGCGCGCGATGATGGGCGAGGCCCGCGCGGCCAGCGAGGATCCGGTCTTCGCGGACATGCCGGCGTTCCGGGTCGGCGCCGCGGCCGGCCTACGTCCACTGCCCACATGGAAACGAGCGGCCGACTTCCTGTTCGTACAGGTCAGCTACTCGGTGGACGCCCTGCTGCGCTGGCGCGACGCCCATCCGGTCGAACTGCCGATCTACGCCGGCGTCATGGTCCTCGCGAGCGCCGGGATGGCCCGCCGCCTCGCCGCGACCATCCCCGACATCGACATCCCCGACGACCTCGTCCAAGCAGTCGAACGGAACCAGGCGGCCGGGGTCGAAGCGGCCTGCGACCAGGTGCTACGGCTACGCGACAGCGGCGCCTTCGCCGGTGTGCACCTCGTCCCGGTTAGCCGCTACCGCCAGGTCGCCACCCGACTTGAGGACCTTCTCTAACCGCCCGGGCCGTTTCTCGCAGCCCACCGGCGCCGACCGCGCCGCCGCACTGCTGACCCCGGCCGCTGAGTGACGCCTCACGCTAATTCCTGTTACGGTCCTCGACCCCCTGGTCGTCGAGGAGGTTCTGGGCGATGGCGGCGTATCTGCTGGCTGTGGAGTGCGACAGGTTGAAGACGAGGGCCAGGTGCAGGGGGTCAGGGCCGACGGTCAGGGCCTCGTGGAGCACACGGTCGGCGCGGATGCGGTCGAGATATATGCCGCGGCGGAGCAGGTGCTCGCTGAGGTAGCGGGGGCTGATTGGGCCAGTGCCCAGGGCGGTCCTCTCGTTGATCAGGACGGCCAGGACCACATCCGGACATCCGTCGCGGTGCTGCGAGCGATCGCTGGAGCGCGCTCCGTCCGTACCACCATCACCCCCGTATGGACCATGCCCGGCTCGCATGCCTCCCACGGGCGCCTCACCAGCGAGGTCCTGCGGCTCATCGACGCCGCACGGATATCAGTGACCTGCTCCAGCTACAACTTCACCCCCCGCTCCCGCATGTGGGAAGCACTCAGGGCAGCATCGGCCCGGCCACAGATGACGGTCACCGTCTACGTCGACGCTGCCGCGGGAACACCGCAACAGATCGCCGATCATTTGCCCGCCGCCGTTGTCTTCCAGACCACCACCCCGGCCGGCGCGACCCGCCCCCTGGTCAGCCACGCAAAAATGATCATAATCGATCATGTCATCATGCTGACGACCAGCGCGAACTTCTCCTACAACGCCGAGAACACCAACATCGAACTCGGGCTACTCGTCCACGACACCGCCATAGCCTCGTCCGTCGAATCCACCATGCGAGCCCAACACGGCGTTCTCTACGAGAGAGTCGTCCCCACTGGAACCGGCCGGACAGGGAGCTGGCGCGGTGACGGGTAACCGCCCCGTTTCCAGCTCCCCATCCGACCAGTCACCCCGGTCGCCCGGTCGTTCCCCAACGTCGGCCTGCGCCCCGGATGGCGCCTGCGAGTCCGCCAGCCCGCGAACGACGTCCGCGATCTGGCGTCGGAGTCCTTCCGCGTCCAGGTTCCGCACGTTGGTCGCGTTCAGATCAATCGCTGGACCGTCCGGCCCCGACGTCACGGTCACCGTCACGTCCCCGACACGGGTCCGAAGCCAGGTGACGACCACCGTGGCACACCCGGTTCCGGCAGCGCCGAGCAACGCCAGGATCGACGGCCAATCCACAACCTCGCCCCAAGCCGCACCGCGGTGGCTCCCCGATCGTCACCTGGTGCCGCTCGACCGGCACGTAAGACACGTCCGCTGCTGGATCGGGGCCGGCAGCGAAAGACTCTCGCTGCTCTGCCCCGAGTGTGCCGCCCCGGACGGAGCTGCCAGTATCCCCTGGCTGGTCGTGCCGTTCCGAGGCGAGGTCAAACCTCCAGAGAGCCTCGGCAGAGCCGTCCCCATCGACACCTGGGTACGACAATCCCCCCGTTTTTTCCTGCGTTTATTAAACGGCCGAAGTGCAGGGACCGTCAATGGCTACACACCGATACTGACAGCTAACGATCCGCGATCGTTATGATCGTGGCAGTAAATCGATCAGCCGGTGCCGCCGTCCCTTCGCGTGCGACATACGACGCGGGGAAACCGGATCCGCTGCGACCGCGGACTCCGATGAGACACGGCGGCCGGCAGCGGATGATCCGATCGACGTCAGCATCTCCACACGTGCGCCGGCGCCCACCTGCGACCGTGGAGCCGTCCAGCGACAACACTTCAGATCTTGAAACATCCCATGAACCCCGCCAAAGGCAGCTCGCGAATATTCGAACGAAAACGCTCCTCGACGGTGTCGCGCTGTGCGCGACACCGTCATATGTCCCTTACGGATTTCGTGCCACCCGGTGCCGTTTGATACACCCCGGTTTCGCCGTCCGGGAACTACGCGATGACGTGTCATCGCAGCCCACAGTGGATGTATTCGCGGATCGGGCACGCCACTCGGACGGCGTGTTCCACCGGTTCTGACCGGAGAAACCGGTCCCGTCTCCGCGCACCCGTGCTACCGACCACCGGGAAACCGCACGACTCACCACCAGATCATGATCGACTGGTCTGTGACCGGGCGGGGCTGGGACGGACGTGCCGCGCGGTCCTCGGAGTCAGCGGGCCTGGCCGGGCAGGGACGTCCAGCGGTCCGGGTTGGGGCCGCCGAGCCAGCGGTCGATGTCCGCGCGCCACCACACCCGGGTGCCGCCCCAGGTCCGGGTGCGATTGACCGTCGCGGCCGGCGCGGGGGCGACGGGATCGATCCGCAGTCGGCGGTCGACGGCCTGCCGGGTCAGGCCGAGGACGACGGCGATGTCGGAGGACCCCACGAACACCGGCGGCTCATCCACGGGACCCGACGATAACCGGCCCGCTCCCAGGCCCGCTCTGGATCCGGGAGGGCGACACCCCGCCGGCATGGGCAGACCACGCCCATGCCGGCACGGCCGCCGACCAGCCGCGATGACAGCCGCGATGAGCGCGGCGATGACATGTCATCGCCGATGCGACCGGTTCTGTTTCCGATGCCGGTTCCGGTTCGACCGGTCTGATTCACCCAGCGAGGGACGCGGGCTTTCGCGTGTCGACGTGCCACCGGATTCCGGGCCGGAGCACGGTGCCGTATGCGCGGAATGAGATGTCCATGATGACGGATGACGAACAGTGATTGCCACGGTGAAGGTGCTGGGGTTACGGGCCCGGGACTTTACCGATGTTGCCGCGGCGGCCCGGCGGGTCGTCGACTACGTCCACGGCACCCCGACCGCATCCGAAACCGTCCGCCACGGCCCTGCGGGCTACTACAGCGCCGGGACGGCTCGCGGGCGGGCGCGGGGTTCCGGCGCGGATCTGCTCGGGCTGCGCGGCCAGGTCGATCCGGTGCACCTACAGCGGCTGCTGTGCGGGCTGCACGCCCGCACCGGACTGCCGGTGCTGCCCGCGGCCGGGTCGGCCGGCCGGGCCACCCTCGGTACCCCGTCGGCCATCGGCACCCCGTCGACGGCGGGGCAGGGGCAGGATGATGTCCTGACCTTGCGGGAGGCGGCGGCGATCCTCGGGGTCGGAGCGTCCTATCTGCGGCGGCTCGCGCAGCGCACCGCCGCGCGCGGCACCGGCAGGCGATCCGACGGCCCGGCCGGCGGGCCGTCCGCGCCGGGCGGCGCGGCGGACACGGACCCGGCGGCCAGCACCGGCGCAGGCCCCGGCGGGGAGCGGCTGGTGGCGGTCAAGGAACCGGGGTCGGGACGGTGGCTGCTCTCCCGGGCCGAGGTGGAACGGTTCGCCGCCGCCCGGGAACCCCCGACGGTGGTGATCGGGTTCGATGTGACCTGCGCGGTCCCGAAAAGCATCAGCCTGCTGTGGGCGTTCGGTGACGACGCGCTGCGCGCGGACATCGCCGCCGCTCTCGACGCCGGGGTGGACACGGTCCTCCGCTACCTGGAGCGGCACGCCACCGTCGGCACGGTCGACGGGACCAACCGGCCCGGCCTGGGCCTGGCCGCCGCCTCCTACCGGCATGAGGTGGCCCGCAGCGACGAGGCCCACCTGCA
>NZ_CEVIVD010000097.1:0-1621 GCF_982290655.1 Protofrankia sp. CiP1_Cm_nod3 | reverse complement strand
GGGCGGTGGACGGCGAGGTGTTCCTCGCCCACGTCAAAACCGCCGGCTACCTCGGCGCCGCCGCGCTGCGCCACGAGCTGTCCCGCCGCCGCGGGCTGCGTTGGGGGCCGGTCCGCAACGGGGTCGCCGAGCTGGCCAACATCCCCCGCGGCCTGGTGGAGGCGTTCTCCACCCGCACCGGAGAAATCAACGAGGAGTTCGCCGCGCTCATCGCGGACGGGTTCACCGCCTCGGGCGCGACCAAGGCCGCGGCGCAACGCGGCTCGAGAGCGCCGAAGAAAATTCTCGCCGACGGCCAGGTCCGCGCCGCCCAGCACGCCCGGCTGACCGACGCCGGATGGACACCCGGGCAGGTCCGCACGCTCGGCGCCCGCATCGACCGGACCATCGACCCGCCGACCCCGGCGGACATCGCCAACCTGGCGGACCGGCTGACCGGCCCGGCCGGACTGACCGCCCACACCCCCACGTTCACCGCCCGGGAGATCGTCCAACAGGTCGCGGCCTGGGCCGGGGACCGGCTCGACCCCGACGCCATAGCGGACATCGCCGAGCGGACGCTTGCCGACCCGCGGATCGTCCTCGTCGACACCGCCGCCGCCCGCCGGCGGCGCCAACCCGAACCGGTCTACACCACCCTCGACCTGCTCGAGGCCGAGGACAGCGTGCTCGCCCTGGCCCGCCAGGGCCGGATCGACCACGGCGGCCCCGCCCACCGTCTCCTCACCCCGGAGCAGGTGAACCGGCTTCTCGCCGCGGCCACCGCCGCGGCGGATCCCGGCGGCGCGCACGGCGCGCCGGCTCCGTCGCCGGACGGCGCGACCGCGCTGAACGCGCCGCGCGATCCTGGCGCGACCACGGCAGGCGCGCCATCCGACCCGGACGCCGCCGCTCCCCCACCGGCCACCCGCGACAGCCACGCCACCGGAGACGGCGCCGAGCCGTCCGGGCCGTCCGCACGGCGGCTGTCGGCCGAACAGGTGGAGCTGGCCCGGCGCATCCTGACCTCCACCGATCTGGTGCGGCCGGTCATCGGCCCGGCCGGCTCCGGCAAGACCGAGGCCATGCGGCTGGTCACCACCATCCTCACCGACGCCGGCTACCACGTCCTCGCCGCCGCCCACGGCGGCCGGCAAACCGAGCAGCTCGCCGACCGGCTCAACATTCCCGCCCGGGTCGTCGCCGGCTGGCTCACCCTGCTCGACCACACCGACGACCCGGCCACCATCTGGCCGGCCGGCACCGTACTCATCCTCGACGAGGCCACCCACGTCGACACCCGCCACGCCGAACGGCTCCTGCGCCACGCCACCCGCACCCACACCGTGATCATCGCGTTGGGGGATCCCGCCCAGCTCGGCGCGGTCGGCGCCGGCGGCTGGTTCGCCCACCTGGTCGCCACCACCCCGGACACCCCCGAGCTGACCGTGCTGCACCGCCAGGCCGGCCCGGCCATGGCACCCGTCCGCGCCGCCCTCACCGGCCTACGCACCCCCACACCCGGCGCGGCCCGGCGCGCCCTGCACCACCTCGCCGCCGACGGGCGGATCCGGCTGTGCGACAGCCGCGACGAGCTGCTCGCCGCCGTGGTCGACGACTGGTACACCGCATGGCACCACCG
>NZ_CEVIVD010000096.1:7833-20268 GCF_982290655.1 Protofrankia sp. CiP1_Cm_nod3 | reverse complement strand
GACGGCGGGGGTGGCGGGGACGCCCCGGCGGCCGGCTGGGTCGTGGCGAGCGAGACCGCCGCCCTCGACATCGTCGGCGCCGAGTTCGTCCGCGAGATCGAGCCCGGCGAGCTGGTCGTCATCGACGCCGCCGGGCCGCGCTCGCACAGGTACGCGCCCGCGACGCCGCACGGCTGCCTGTTCGAGTACGTCTACCTGGCCCGCCCGGACACGACGATCGCGGGCCGGTCCGTGCACGCGACCCGGGTCGAGGTCGGCCGCGCCCTCGCCCGTGAGGCTCCGGCGGACGCCGATCTCGTCATCGGGGTACCGCAGTCCGGCGTGCCGGCGGCGGTCGGCTTCGCCGAGGCCAGCCGGATCCCCTACGGCGAGGGCCTGGTGAAGAACTCCTATGTGGGACGCACCTTCATCCAGCCGTCGCAGACCATCCGCCAGCGCGGCATCCGCCTGAAGCTCAACCCGCTGCGCGATGTGATCGACGGCCGTCGGCTCGTCGTCGTCGACGACTCGATCGTGCGTGGCAACACCCAGCGGGCCCTGGTACGGATGCTGCGGGAGGCCGGCGCCGCCGAGGTGCACGTGCGGATCTCCTCGCCCCCGGTGCGCTGGCCGTGCTTCTACGGCATCGACTTCGCCACCCGGGCGGAGCTGATCGCGAGCAGTTCCTGCGTCGAGGAGATCCGTGAGTCGCTCGGTGCCGACTCGCTCGCCTACGTCTCGCTGGACGGCCTGGTCGCGGCCTCCCGGCAGCCGGCCGAGACGCTCTGCCGGGCCTGTTTCGACGGGGTGTACCCGGTGCCGCTCCCGCACACCGGCCATCTCGGCAAGTACCTGCTGGAGGACGTCGTGAGCGAGATCACGGCCGGGATGAACGGCGCCGACCCCTCCCCGGACGTGGACTCCGTGGTGCGGCCGGGTTGAGCGTGCCACCGCCCGTTCCGCCCGGCCCGCGGGCCGCGAGGCCTGAGGCGTCTTCCTCGCCACTGGCCCCGCCACCGGTTCCGACAGGGGTCTCGTCGCCGGCGGTGTCCTATCGGGACGCCGGCGTCGACATCGACGCCGGTGACCGTGCAGTCACGCTCATGCGTGAGCACGTCGCCCGGGCCACGCGGCCCGAGGTGGTCGGTTCCCTCGGCGGTTTCGCCGGGCTGTTCGCGCTCGACGTCGCCCGCTACCGGCGTCCGCTGCTCGCCTCGTCGACCGACGGCGTAGGCACGAAGATCGCCATTGCGCGGGCGGTCGGACGACACGACACCGTCGGTGTCGACCTGGTCGCGATGGTCGTGGACGACCTGGTGGTCTGCGGCGCCGAACCGCTGTTCCTGCTGGACTACATCGCCTGCGGGACGGTCGTCCCGGAGCGGATCGCGGCGGTCGTCGCCGGGATCGCGCGGGGCTGCCAGCAGGCCGGCGCCGCGCTGGTCGGCGGTGAGACCGCGGAGCATCCCGGCCTGATGGGCGCCGACGACTACGATCTCGCCGCCACCGGCGTCGGTGTGGTGGAGGCGGACGCGCTGCTGGGGCCGGACCGGGTGCGGCCCGGGGACGCGGTGGTCGCGATGGCCTCGTCCGGCCTGCACTCCAACGGGTACTCCCTGGTGCGCCACGCACTGCTCGGCCCGCCGGACCCGGACGGCCCCGGCGGGGTGTCCGCGGAAGGCCGGGCCGCCCTGGCCCGCCACGAGGACGACCTGGGCGCCACTCTCGGTGACGCGCTGCTCGTCCCCACCCGGATCTACGCCCGCGACTGTCTCGCCCTGGCCGAGGCGCTGGACGTCCACGCCTTCGCGCATGTCACCGGCGGCGGGCTCGCGGCCAACCTGGCGCGGGTGCTGCCCGCCGGCCTGACCGCCCGGCTGGACCGCGCCACCTGGGCCCCGCCGCCCCTGTTCGCCCTGCTGGCCGGGCGTGGCGGCATACCGCGGGCCGAGATGGAACGCACGTTCAACCTCGGGGTGGGGATGGTCGCCGTGCTCGGCGCGGACGATGCGCCCGCCGCCGTGGACCTGCTCGCCGCCCGCGGGATCCCCGCCTGGATCGTCGGGGAGGTCACCGCCCGCCCCGGCGGGGGCACCGCCGAGGGCGCCGCCGGCTCCGTCAACGGTGCCGCGGAGGAGGGCCGGGCCGAGCTTGTCGGGGAACACCCGCCCGCCGGGTAGCCGGCGCTGGTCGGCGCCTCCCGGGGCTGGTCAGTCCCCGGGGGGTTTGGGGCCGCGGGGCCGCTGGCGGTACAGCGGCAGGATCCGGGCGTTCGTGCCGACCGCCCGGCGGGGCGCGGACTCCGATGCCCGCAGATAGGCGGTGAGCTCCGGCAGCGGCATGGCCGCGCCGGTGTACAGGCCCTGGACGAAGTCGCACCGCAGCGCCGCCAGCGCGGCCATGAGCTCGGCGGTCTCCACCCCCTCCGCGACCACCTGGAGGCTGTGGGTGTGCGCCAGGTGGATCGTGGCGGAGACGATCGCGGCGTCACCCTGCTCGACCAGCAGTTTGCGGACGAAGCTCTGGTCCACCTTGACCTCGTCGAGGATCCGCTCCTGCAGCATGGTCAGAGAGGAGAATCCGGTGCCGAAGTCGTCGACGGCGATCCGGACGCCGATCTCCCGCAGCTTGCCCAGCAGCCGGTGGGCCGTCCGCTTGTCCGACATCATCGCGGTCTCGGTGATCTCCAGGGTGAGTGCCGCCGCCGGGACGTCGTGCTTGACCAGCAGCTTCGCCACGTCCCCGGGAAGTTCGGTGTTCAGGAGGTTGCGGGCGGAGAGGTTGACCGACACCGTGATGTCGAACCCGCTGGCCCGCCAGCCGGCGCACGCGACGAGGGCCTGCTCGAGGATCGCCTTGGTGAAGTCCTGCACCAGCCCGGACTGTTCGATCGCGGGGACGAACATCTCGGGGGTGAGCATCCCGCGCCGTGGATGCTTCCAGCGCACCAGTGCCTCGACGCCGCTGATCCGCCCGGTCCGCAGCTCCACCTGGGGCTGGTAGTTCAGTACCAGCTCGTTCCCGCTGATCGCGGAGCGCAGCTCGGCGACCAGGGCGAGCCGTTCCAGGGACGGGTCGTGGCTGCCGGCGTCGAAACGCCGCCACCGGGGATGGGAGTGTTTCGCCTGGTACATGGCGATGTCGGCGTGTTTTAGCAGCTCCTCGATGGTGCCGCCGTCCTGCGGGTGGCAGGCGACCCCGAGGGACGCCTCCACCGCCAGCGGGATGCCGTCCAGGACGATGTCCCGGCACAGCACGTCGGCGAGTTCGGCGGCGGCCGCCTCGGCCTGGGCGGGGTCGTCGATACCGGTGACGAGGACGGCGAACTCGTCCCCGCCCAGGCGGGTGACGACGTCGTCCGCCCGGACGCCGCGCCGCAGCCGTTCGGCGACCGCCTGTAGCACCCGGTCGCCGGCGCTGTGCCCGAGGGTGTCGTTGATGATTTTGAAGCGGTCCAGGTCGATCATCACGAGGGCGACGGACCGCCCGCTCTCGGCCTGCCGCCGCAGCTCGGCCGCTGCCCTGGCCATCAGCAGCCGGCGGTTGCCCAGGCCGGTCAGCCAGTCGTGCCCGGCGTCGTGGGCCTGCTCCTCGGCCACCTGGCGGGCGTGGGCCTCCAGCCGGGCATGCGCGAGGGCGCGGGAGACTGCCTGGGTGAAGGCCGCCAGGACCTGCTCCTCGTGGCGACGCCAGGCCGTCGGCCGGCGGAAGCTCAGGGTGAGTAAGCCGATCCGTTCCTCGCCCGCGAGCAGGGGGGCGCTGATCTCCCGGAGCCGGGGTGGCAGCCACCGGCGGCGCCCGGGCGGAACCGGCCATCGCTCCTCCTGCCGGTGGGCGTCCCGCCCGGAAGGAGAGTCTTGCTGGTGGGCGTCTTCCGGCGGCGCACCTGGCGGTGGATGCCGCCCGGCCGTTGCCGGCGCGTGCTGGCCGGCCGCTGCCGACGCGGTGCCGGTGAGCGTGGGGCCGGTGAGCGTGGCGCTGGCGGGTGCGGCGTCAGTGGGTGTGGTGTCGGTGGACGCGCTGTCGGCGGGCCTGCTGTCGGTCGGTGCGGTGCCGGCGGGCGCGGCGGGCCAGGTGGTCAGCACCGTGCTGTCCGCGCGGAAGAGGATCTCGGCCCTGCGTTGTGCGATCATGATGACGGTTGGCTCGTCGGCGTCGGCGAGCTCCCGGGTAGCGGCGTTGACCTCGTCCCAGTGGCCGCGTTCCTCCAGGGAGCGCAGCCTGCGGTAGTGGCCGATGCCGGGACCGGCCGCGGCGAACGGAAGCGCCAGCGCGACGGCCGGGCTCCAGCTCACGGCCGCGACCAGCAGCAGGCCCAGTGCGGTGTTCGCGATGATCGACTGCATTCGCAGGAGGGCGAAGCTGTCGTGCGGCATGCGGCGGGCCGGCCATCTCGACCACGTTGTGACGCGCGTTGCGATACACGCGGTGAGAAGCGTGCTGAGAAGCCAGGTGAGGATGCCGCAGGCCATGGCGGCGACGGCCACGGCGACGAACGCACGGGTGCTCGGCAGCGCCGCCGGCAGGCCACGGCCACCCATGACCGCGGCCGCGGCCAGGACAGCCATCCCGGTACTCGTGGTGACGACAGCGGTGCGTACCAGCGCTGGGAACCGCCGGTGCCCGGCGGCCAGCTGCGCTCCCAGCGTTGTCGGCAGGCTGAGCAGGACGACCCACGGGCCCGGGACCAGCGCGAGGGCGATGATCAGCGAAGATTCCCTGAGGTTGACGCCATCCAGATTCCGGCCGATCCGGCGAATGACCACCGGTAGCTGGCCAAGCACGCACGCCAGCAGAGCCAGGGCGAGCGCGCCCCAGGCGGGCCGGTCACCCCGGGCGGCGAACAGTGCCGCGACGGCGACGGCGACAGCCACGGCGGACGTGCACGCGAGCACGCCGTACAGAATCTGGGGCGAACGAAGGGAACGTGACCGTTCATCACCCTGGGTAGCATGATCTGAGGAGGCGGACGGCGGCTTCGTGGACATGTAGCCGGCCTCCGTCTCGACCTTGCGGGCAACGCGCCGATGCCTGCCAGCAGCCTTCTCGTAGGCTCACGTTCAGGCCGAGACCCGCTCGGATGGAACGGCCGTCATTGCCGCCAGCTGGTGCGGTCCGATGGCGATGCGACCCCGCCAGTTTGCCACGTGTATCGGTCGAGTCCGTGCTGACCGGGATGCTCAGCTCGAATGTTGCCCATAGTGGCATAGATCATATAGCGGTCCGTTACAATATGTCTCATATAAATAACTAAATGTGACAAAATTTGGATGATTCGCACGCTGCGGCTCCCCATCGCCATGCCCGTCTGTCGGGCCCGCGACGGAGGTATGGCGGCGGCGTACGGACGCGGTACCCGGGCCTGTGATGCTCGCCCGTCGACCCGCGGACCGTCCGGCGGACGCCCGCGGCTTCACGTGCTACCCGATGGCCACGTGGGCCGGTGAACCCGCCGGAACCCGCGGAGCGACCACGCACCAGCCCTGTGAGACCCGTCCGCGCGCCCCCGGACGGAGCCGCCTGCGCCCCGGAGGTGCGCCGGCTGGTGGGCCTGCGGGCCGTGTGAGCTCCCGTGACCGGACGTTCACGGGACGCCGACGGCTCGCACCGCCCCGGGACGGCTGCCTCCGGTGGAGCGCCGGCCGCGCGATGGCCGCCCCGGAAGAGCTCGAAGCGTCCAGAACGGGTGCGCGTCCCACACGTGGAACGGGCGTGGGACGCGCACCCCTGGCGCACCTTGCGGTGGTGAGGAGCACTGCCCGACGGTGGTACCCGGTGACGCGGGACCCACGGGCCTGCGCACCATGCGCGTACCGCTACCGTCGGCCGGTGTCCTCATCCTCATCGACGTAGTCGTACTCGTAGGAATCATCCGAGTACGGATCGTCCGCAGTGTCGTCTCGCGTACTGCTCGCGCCCAGATCGGCCTTCAGCCGATCCAGGTCCATATTCGGCGAGTTGTACTTGAGCTCGCGGGCGACTTTCGTCTGCTTGGCCTTCGCTCGGCCGCGCCCCATGGCTCGACCCCCTCGAACATGACGACGGGGACCCGCCCCGGTGCTCTCATTGTCTCGTGCCTCCCGAGACTACAGGGATCGCGGGCCGCCCGGCATGCCAACCCCACAGTTGTCCGGTTGGGAGGCGATCGCAGCGGCATATACGTGACATGAATCACAGATCGAAATCTGGCGACCGGCCGCTTCGGCTACTCCTGAACGCCGGGGCCCCTCCGAACATCAGGGAACGAGAATCTGGCGTAGCCGTCCGACCTCGCTGATGCGGCGCTCCGCCAGCTGGGTGGCGGCGACGGTGGAGGTGACCCCGGTCCGCTCGGCGAGGGCCAGCACCTCCAGGGTCGAGGCGAAGATGCCGCTCGCCTTCGCCCGCGCCCGCTCCGGGGAGTAGCCCTCGATCTCGTCGGCGACCTGGATGAGCCCCCCGGCGTTGACCACGAAGTCCGGCGCGTAGAGCACACCCGTCCCGGCCAGCAGCTTGTCCACGTCCGCGTCCGCGAGCTGGTTGTTGGCCGCGCCACACACGACGCGCGCCTGCAGCGCCCCGACGACGTCCGCGGTGAGGGCGCCACCGAGCGCGCAGGGGGAGTACACGTCCGCGTCGGCCCCGATGAGCGCGTCGGGGTCGGCGTGCGTCTCGGCGTCGGGATACTCCGCCCGCAGCCGCCGCAGGGCCGCCTCGCTGACGTCCGCGGCGACCACCCGGGCGCCGTCGGCGAGCAGCTGGCCCACCAGCCGCCGGCCGACCTTGCCGACGCCGCTGACGGCCACCCGCCGGCCCGCCAGCGACGGCACGCCCCACAGGTGCCGGGCGCAGGCGCGCATCCCCTCGAACACGCCGTAGGCGGTCAGGATGCCGGAGTCGCCCGAGCCGCCGTGCGCGGGGGAGCGTCCGGTGACCCACCGGCACTCCCGCGCGATCACGTCCATGTCCTCGACGTACGTGCCGACGTCGCAGGCGGTGATGTAGCGGCCGCCGAGCGACGCCACGAAACGCCCGTACGCGCGCAGCAGCGGCTCGGACTTGTCCCGCCCGGGGTCGCCGAGGATGACCGCCTTGCCGCCGCCGAGGTCCAGGCCGGCGCAGGCGGCCTTGTAGGCCATGGCCCTGGACAGGGCAAGGGCGTCGCTCAGGGCCGCGTCCTCGTCGGCGTAGGGGTGGAATCTGGTCCCGCCGAGGGCGGGGCCGAGGGCGGTCGAGTAGATCGCGATGATCGCGCGCAGCCCGCTGGCGGGGTCCATGCAGAAGACCACCTGTTCGTGCTGCGAACCGGCGGTGAAGACGGACGGCACCGGTGAGGCTCCCTTCGCCGGGAACGTGGGGTTCGTCAGGGAAATGACCATCAATGATCATCGGGGTCGACGCCTGGCCGGGCGGAACGTCCCGGACGGGCGCGGCCGGTGTCCGCAACGTATCCGCGGGTGCCTCCATGGGCTGGTGTGGTGGTGATTGTTCGTCGTTGCCGCCGTGTGCCCCCGTCGTCTTCCGGGGGGTGCGTGTCGACGATGGGCCTACGGCGGCTCGCTGATGTTCCCGGCATGCCAGGATCTCTTCTGTGGCGCCTGTCGTGAGTCCGGCCGCCTACCTGCGGGTGTACGAGCCGCTGGCGGCCTTCCCCCCGGCCGAACGGCTCCGTTGGGAGCGGTACGCGGCCGAGGGAGGCGTGCCCAGCCGTCGTGCCGGTGCCCGGCGGGAACGCGCCGTCGCGCTGGCCGCGACCATCCGTCCCTCGCTGGACGTGGCCGACGAGTCCGCCTTCGTGCAGATGGCGGACGGCCTGATGTTCGTCTGCCCCTGGTACACCCAGCTGCGGGTGTGGCAGGCCGCGATGGAGTTCCGCGGCCGGCTGCCCGAGCGGGTGGCCGAGGCGTTCATCCCGCGCCGGTTGGCCGAGCCCGCCGAGACCGAGCTGGACCGCTGGCGCAGCCGCCGGCCCGGTCTCAAGGTCTACGTCCAGACCTGCACCTGGATGGTGCCGCCGCCGTGGTTCGTCCTGTTCGATCCCGCGGAGCGGGTCCTGGTCACGGGTGACACCGTCGACAGGTCGCTGCTCTACCGGACGTCGATGGGCCTCGCCCGGCGCCGGGTCACCCGGGCCCTGGAGGCGCTTGACGTGCTGCGCCGGGTCGCGCCGGACTCGCCGGGCGTCGACGGCGTGGCCGAGCTCGGGGGCTGGCTGGAGGACTTCCACCCGCACAGCCGGATCGAGCTCGACTACGGGGGCGTCGTCGATCTGCTCGACGACGACGCGCTGCGCGGCGACACGTCGGTCGCGGACCTGGGCGAGGCGATCACGGCGTTACGCCGAGGGCGAACAGACGCGGCGGTTACGGCGTATGGGCGTGTCCTGAACCGGTGGAGACCGCTTCAGACCAGGGAGTCCGCAAGCTGATAGTTCATGGGTTCTAACTGAGCGTGATTGCTCGCTTCGGACGTCGTGTGACTAGTCAGCAGATGGTCCTGACGTGCCATGTCCGAAATGCCCCCGAAGGATGCACGATCTGTATGGGACGGAGCGACGCTCTGTGACGGGAGGCCAACGCAATGACGACGAGAACACCGGACGCTGAGCCGCTGCTGACGCCCGCTGAAGTGGCAACGATGTTTCGTGTCGACCCGAAGACGGTGACCAGGTGGGCCAAGGCGGGCAAGCTCACGTCGATCCGCACTCTCGGCGGCCATCGCCGCTACCGGGAGGCGGAGGTCCGGGCTCTCCTCAAGGGGATCCCATCCGTGGGAAGTGAGGTATAGCCCCACGCCAACGCGATCAGACGCATCGGATCCTCCTTCCTGTTTCGGCATGGTCCGCAAGCTTCGGGGTCCAGGCGGTTCCGGCTGCTTGCGATGCGGCCAGGCTAAGGCCGGGGGGATCGTCGGTACGGCGGTTGTTCCAACCAGGGGCAATGGTTGTGCTTCGGATGTGTCGATCTTGTCGAAGATGAGGACGTGCCAGTACGTCCAGTCGTTTTCGGGTTCTTCGACCAGGATCCGGGAGTCTTCGACCAGGAAGCCGGGGTCCCTGGCCAGGATCCGGGGGTCTTCGACCAGAGGCTGAGGGCGGCGTGCCGCAGTTCTTCGCCCGCCGCCTCAGGCCCGGGTTCCCGGACCGCTGACAGACCGGCGTTCCGGGTCGGAGCCCCCGGGCCCGGGCACCCCCGAGGGGCCCGGGTACCCCGAGGGGGTCGTGACACACGGTTCCCGCCGTGGTCAGGGCTCGGCCGGTGGCCAGTGGATCAGATCCAGGGCCGCCGGGCATCCCTGGGACCGGCGCCCGCCAGGATGGCCGCCCGCGCCGCGGCCGCGGCTGGGGATGCCGCGGCCCGCCGGGCGGGTGACGGCCGATCTCGCATGGACGTCCGCCGGCCGGGTGGCTGCCGGCCGGGTGGCTGCCGGCCGCGCGCCGTCCCTGCCCGCGCCTGATCACGCCTGATCACGCGGTCAGGTCATGCGTGGTCACGAATCCCCTGCCGTCCCGCGGCCCGGGCACAGTGGGCGCCGCAGAAGAACTGGCCGTTGGTCTGCGCCCCGTGCCCGGAAATCTTCACGCCGCAGTGCTCGCAGACCGGGGCCATCGCGTGGATGGCGCACTCAAAGCTGTCAAATACGTGCACATTTCCCTGGGCGTGCACCTCGAAGCTCATCTCGTAGTCGTTACCGCAAACCTCACAACTGCCCATTGTGACTCCCCGTCGGCGCCCTTGTGGTGGCTCGCTTTGTCGCTTTGTCGCTGCTCACTGCTCGCTGTTCGGTGGGCCCGGGGGCCGGGACGCGACCGACACGGCACCGGGATTCTCCGGAGCGGGCCGGAACGCCGGGCCCCCGGGCCGTTCACCGGTAATCCGCTGTAGCCGCTCGTGCCCGGCCGCGTGGTGGCCAAACCGGTGCCGGCGAACTCCCTTTCGGCGGCCGGGCTTTCCGCGGTCGGGCAAGCGGGCCCGGCCGCCGGTTCTTCCGGTTCGGCCCGCCTTCACACGGCTGTTCCGGTGCCCCGGAGCCCGCCAGTCACGCCGGACCGGCGACGCGCCGTATTCCAGGCACATCCCGGATAGCCCGTATCCATATACGTCGTATCCCGGTTACGGAGCACACATTTCCAGGCATGGACGCGCGACATTGCCGGGCTCGTTCGTGGAGAGCCGGGAGCAGGTGCCGAGGGAGCCGGGCGGCCCCGCGCTGGACATGGCTTCCCGGTGGTGGGCCTGGCGCGGCTGGTGATGGGCGCCGGCTGGGCGAGGCCGCGGGCCGGCCATGTTGCGGCCGGGCACACGTGAAGTACCGCTTGGCCTGAACGTGGTAGGTCAGGCCGCGGGCCGGGCCATGTTGCGGCCGGGCACACGGGATGCCGGGCCGCCGCCGCACCGGGGCGGTCCCCTGTCGCCTGTCGGGGCGGGCCGCTCCCGGGCGCGTCGGAGTGTCCGGCGGGCGGGCGCAGAGCCTCCCGCGGGCCGGGAGCCCCCCGCGCCGGGCCTCGGCCGGGCCCTGGCCGGGCTGCCTTTCCTCCTGGTCGCCAGGGTATTTTCTGCCCGGCGGGACGGGTATTCCTCCCTATTTACCGAGGCGATTTACCGGGAGTTCGTCAAATCGACCGGAAGTCGTTCGTGGACGACAGGTTAGAAGTGTGTAAAAATTCCATTTCGCAAACGTCGACCGGCCCGCCTCGATGATTCATTAGTGGCGACGTCCTCCCAGCTCACAGGGCATCCGGGAGTTCGCGGTGCCGGCTGGCTCCCATAGCAGACGGCGGGTCCAGCGCCGGTGCGCTCTTTCCGTCCCGTGATTCACGACTCACCGCTCCAATCATACGTGCGTATATGCGGACCGTACGATGGAATTGTGTCAGGTGCGAGAATCGTGAAAGAAGGCAGTGAGCCACATGAATCCGCAGTCGCCCGACACGAACAGGGCCCGTGAGTCCGCCGACGTCGTCCTCATCGGCGCGGGAATCATGAGTGCCACCCTCGGTACTCTGCTGCGCAGACTCCAGCCGGACTGGTCGATCGACGTGTACGAGCGATTGCCCAGGGTCGCCGAGGAGAGTTCGGATCCGTGGAACAACGCGGGTACCGGTCACGCCGCCCTGTGCGAACTGAACTACACCAGTGAGCTCCCGGACGGCACCATCGACGTGCGGAAGGCCGTCGGGATCAACGAACAGTTCCAGGTGAGCCGGCAGTTCTGGTCGTATCTGGTGGAGGACGGAACATTTTCCGAGCCGGAGACCTTCATCAACTCGACGCCGCACATGACCTTCGTGCAGGGGGCGACCGATGTCGACTTCCTGCGCAGGAGATACGAGGCGCTGCGTACCGAGCCGCTGTTCTCCGCCATGGAGTTCAGCGACGATCCCGCCGTGATCCAGCGGTGGGCTCCGCTGCTGATCGAGCAGCGCAAACCCGGCGAGCAGATAGCCGCGACCCGTGACATCTCCGGGACCGACGTGGACTTCGGTTCCCTGAGCCGGCAGCTCTTCCGGACGCTTGAGGCCTCTGGCGTCGGTATCCACCTCAACCAGGAGATCAGGGCGCTGACGCGGAAGCCGGACGGCCGGTGGCGGCTGCGCATCCACAACAACACGACCGGGAAGACCAAGGAGGTCTCCGCGCGATTCGTGTTCGTCGGCGCGGGTGGGTGGGCGCTGAAGATCCTGCAGAAATCACGGATACCCGAGGCCTACGGTTTCGCCCTGCTGCCCATCAGCGGGCAGTTTCTCCGTACCGACAATCCGGCCGTCGTCGCCCGGCACCACGCGAAGGTGTACGGCAAGGCGCCGATCGGCGCGCCGCCGATGTCCATGCCGCACCTGGACACCAGGATCGTCGACGGCAAGAAGTCGATCCTGTTCGGCCCGTACGCCGGCTCGAGTCCGAAGTTCCTCAAGCACGGCTCCGTCCTTGACATGCCGTCGTCCATCCGTTGGCACAACGTCCTCCCGCTGCTTGCCATGGCGAGGGACAACATCGCCCTTGTCGCCCTGCTGGTGAACGCGCTGCGAGCGACCCGGAAGAAGAAGATTGCCGAGCTCGCGAAGTTCGTTCCCGGCGCACTGGCCAAGGACTGGCGAATCATCACGGCCGGGCAGCGGGCACAGATCGTGAAGAAGGATCCCGAGAAGGGGGGGATCCTCCAGTTCGGCACCGAGGTCGTCGCGTCCGCAGACGGCTCCATCGCCGGAGTTCTCGGTGCCTCACCCGGAGCGTCCACCGCTGTACCGATCATGCTTGATCTTCTCCAGCGGTGCTTTCCAGAGCGTTATGACGTCTGGCGGCCCATGCTGAACGAAATGATCCCCACGTTCGGTCAGCGGCTCTCGGACAATACCGAGCTCGCGGCCCAGACGATGGCCGCGACCGCGAAGACCCTGCACCTCACCGAAATTTCTCGGCCCCTTTCGCGGCGATCCGCCGATCCGGTGGACTGACCGGCCGCCGGATGAACCGGATG
>NZ_CEVIVD010000096.1:4124-7332 GCF_982290655.1 Protofrankia sp. CiP1_Cm_nod3 | reverse complement strand
CCCGGCATCCCGGCTCCGGGTCCCGGCATCCCGGGCCGGGTCCTAGACTGACGGCATGGCGTTGGGCGATGCGAAGTATGTTGCTGTGACGACTTTCCGTAAGACCGGTGTCGCCGTGTCCACGCCCACGTGGATCGTTCCGCTTGACGGGGGCCGGGTCGGATTCAACACGTCGTCGGTGTCCGGTAAGTACAAGCGGCTCCGGAACAGCCCCAGGATCGTGCTGCAGCCGTCGGACGCACGCGGGCGCGTCCGGGCCGATTCGTCGCCTGTCGAGGGGACCGCCGAGTTGGCGACCTCCGGCGACGGCTTTGACGAGGTCCAGCGCAAGGTCCGCGCGAAATACGGTGTGATGGTCTCGGTGTCAAGGCTGTTCAACACGCTCAGCCGTCTCGGCCGGGCGAAACTGCCGTACGGCGACGTCGCCGTCATCATCACGCCGGCCACCTCGGAATAACGATTATCTCCACGCCATCGCTGACGGCGGCTGCCCGCGGCCGCGTGCTCAGTCGGGGAGGCCCTGGTCGCGGATGATGCGGTCGATGCGGCGGTCGGGGATCAGCCACAGGATGGCGACGGCGACGAAGAAGCCGAGCGCGATCCGGATGCCGATGCGCCCGTGGCCGGTGAGCAGCGCGCTCACGATGCCGGCGAGATAGAGGATCACGGATGCCTTGCCCTTGAGGTCCCGTCCGACAGCCTGCCGCAGCGGGGAGCCCGCGCCCTCGTTCCGAATGATCACAGTTTGTAGCACGAAGTAGGCGATCGCGGCCGCGAGCAGGTTCACCCCGTAGAGGACCACGGGCGTGCGGGCGAATTCGCTGTCGTCCATCCACGCGGTGGTGAATGGAAACAGGGAAAGGAAGAACAGCAGGCCCAGGTTCGCCCAGAGCACGCCGCCGGTGCTGCGCTGGACCAGTTGGAAGGTGTGGTGGTGGTTGTTCCAGTAGATGCCGACATAGACGAAGCTGAGCAGGTAGGTGAGCAACGAGGTCCCGGTGGTGTGCCGCAGCGCCGCCAGATCGTGCCCTTCTGGAACCTTCAGCTCCAGCACCATGATCGTTATGATGATGGCCAGGACAGCGTCGCTAAACGCTTCCAGCCGGCTCGTTCTCACGCGACGGCCGCCCGATCGCGCCCATGACCGGCAGCCCGGCACGCCGGCGGCCGCACACCACGAACATCCCTCCACACGGCGCCCATCATCCCATCCTGGCCGCCGTCCTCAACGCAGGCATGACCACGCCGGGCGCCGCCGGGCACGGATGAGTACCCAGGCGCCATCCGGATCGTGCTCGTTGCTGATCTACGATTGACCAGCCCGCGCACCGCGTCCGATGTCATCGCGCTCAAGGGCGTCATCCGGCCAGGGCGCCCTGTGCTGACCAGCCTTGACACGCTCGTTTCGGCCCGTTATGCCCCCGAGGTTCGCGCTGGCGACTACGATTGTTTTGGCTACCTTCGGTGGTGGCTCCACTGTGAGTGATCTAACGGTGGCAGAGGGGCGCCCAGGCGGACGCCTACGCGGGGCGGAGGCGAGGGGATGGCCGAGAACACGCTGCTGACCATCCGTGCCTCGGGCTCGGCGACCACCGGGGGTCGCCTGCCGCTGGCCGAGTTGGCCCGGCTCGCCGGTGAGTTCCAGGCAACCGTGGAGCGGATCGCGCTTGGCCTGCGTGGGCTCTCCCCCGTTGCCGGCCGTCGCCCGAAACATGTCGTCGAGGCCGTCGGCATGGAAGTCAGGGCGCTGACAAGCGGATCCGCGGTTCTGACCGTCGGTCGGATAACCCAGCCGATGTTGGGAGACGATCTCCTGATCGATTCTCTGGAGACGCTGGAAGCAGGGCTCGACGCCATCGCCAACGGTCGACCGACGCCGGAGGTCTTCACCGCCCCCGTCCTCGACGGGCTGTTGAAGCTCTCTGGTGGTGTCGCGGACGGCACGCTTGCGGGTGTTGAGATCCAGCGCGGCGGGCGGACGACAATCCGCTTCGACACGCAGCTGTATTCCTCGGTCCGCGCCGCTCGGCGCGCTGTCAGCATCACCGAGCAAGTGATCGTGGGCCGGCTGCAGATGGGCGACTTCGCACGGGGCGCATTGCGTTGCCGGATCGACACGGTTACCAGCAGTGTCTCCTGCACCTTCGACGAGGGGCTCAAGAAGGATGTCCTCGCGGCAATGAATTCGCTGGTCCGTGCTCGTGGGCTTGCCGAGTCGACAGCGGGTGGCGTGATCCGAGCGTTCACGCTGCGGGCGGTGGAGCGCCTTCCCAGCTCCCCTCATCGCACATTGGACGACATGGCCAGAGAGCAGGAGGTAGAGCCAGTGCGGAGTCTCGCCGAGCTGGCCATGTCGGAACCGCTGACCGACGAGGAGTACGAGGATTTCCTCGCCGCGGCGATGTCGGCACGGGGGGACCAGCCGCCGAGGTGAGTGACTACGTCATTCTTGATACCGACGTCTTCTCCGCAATCACCGCGGGCCGGGCGACGGCGGCGAGATACGAGGCCGTCCTGCGGAACAAGACGCAGGCACTGACCTTCGTCTCGGTCGCCGAGCTGCTCTATGGAGCGCGGCACGGCGGATGGGGTGAGCGTCGGACCACCGCGCTTGTGGAGAAAATTGAGCGCCTGCTGCTCATCCCGTTCGACAAGGAGCTTCCCGCGGTCTGGGCGCAGTTACGCGACCTGGCCCGCCGCCGCGGCCATCCACTCGCCCAGCCCGCGCACACCAACGACCTGTGGATAGCCGCTTGCGCGGTCCTCTATCAGGCACCGCTGTTGACCGGCAACCGGCGACATTTCCTCGGCGTACCCGAGCTGACGGTGGTCAGGGCGGAGGATCTGGAAGCCGGCGTTCCGTACTGATCCGTCGTCTCCTCCTCGGCAGCCCCGGGCCTGCGTGGTGATCGTCCGCTCGGTGGAGTACACGCTGCTCTGGGTCGACTATCGCGTGGTGACCGCGGTTCGTGGGCTCGGTCTGCGACTGCTGTACTGGCCGAGCGAGGTGATCGTTTTTCTGGCCGGAGTCGGCCTGTGGGTCGCCGCGATCCCCCCCGACCATGGCCGGCGTTCTCCATCGCCGCACGGGACGGATCGCACTGATCGTCGCCATAGTAGGACTGTTGACCTGGAACTTCTCTCTGTGCGTCCCCGGCGGGGGTTGTGTGAGTCCGATCGAGGGCTGGTGGAGGTTTACCTCGAAACT
>NZ_CEVIVD010000096.1:0-3400 GCF_982290655.1 Protofrankia sp. CiP1_Cm_nod3 | reverse complement strand
GGGCGGGGTCAAACGGTCGTAGCGACGTCCCGATAGGATGATCGTGTTGGCGTCGAGTGGCTGGATGGTGGATGGGTCGGCGGGGCTCGTTTCGAGGACCATCGGATGGGGGTGGTGACGAGTGAACCCCACCACAATGAACGCAACAGATCCGCGCTGGCTTTCCCGGGGGTGTCGCCGGAGCGGCAAAGATAACCCACCGCATCGCGCCAGCTCAGATGCCGTCGACATGGGACAGTAGCTGACCAGCAGGTGTGGTTCAAGCAGCTACGAAGCCTATGATCATCGTTTCTGTCCGGCGAGGATCGTCGTGTCCGTCGTACGTCAACCGATGAGTTCTGCCTCGGTCGATGGTCGTACTCTGCAACAGCCGGTTCGAACCAGCAGAGGAGCAGCAGATGGTGATCGTCGCGGGGCATGTCGTCGTCGATCCGCAACAGCGCGAGTCCTACCTCGTGGACTGTGTGAACGTGGTTGAACAGGCCCGCCGCGCATCCGGTTGCCTCGACTTCTCTATCACTGCGGATCTGGTGGATTCCGGCCGCATCGTCATCTTCGAGCGCTGGGAGTCGCAAGCGGCTGTCGAAGCATTCCGGGGCAGCGGCCCCAGCAACGAACAGAGCGCTGCGATACTCGCCGCATTGGTGGCCGAGTACGACGTCGCCGATGTGCGTTCGCTGACCTGAACGGCGGGCGGGCGCCGACGACGACAAGACGCTCAGGTCGCGTGGTTCGCGCAGAACGCGTGGGCCCGGGGACCACCGCGACCACGCTCTGGTCCAGAACATCCGACGCGGCCACGACGACCTCGGGATCGACGTCGACCCACAGCTGCGGCTCTCGGCCGTGTTCACCGAGCTCACCCAGGCCGTCTGACCGCGATCGCCTGGGCCCTGGCGTGCACCGCATCCCCGTAACGCAACAGCGCCAACAGACCCGCCTGATGTGCCTGGGCCGAACGCTGGCTCGGCCGGTGACTGAGTCGATCACCGGCCGAGCGCAGGGTCCTGCTCTGCTTGCGTGCGCTACTTCTGAGGGTTTGTCATACGTCTCCCATTAGGGCTTCGGGGCCAGCGTGGGCGTGGGTGCCAGTGTGGGGGTCGGGATCGGGGTCGGAGTGGGGATCGGGGCCGGCGTGGCGGTCAAGATCGGAGCCGGAGCCGAGATACCGGGAGGAGTCCAGGTGATCGTGACCTCACCGTTGCCGTCGTTGATCGTGCCCGAGTTGACCCCGGTGGTCAGGACGGGGTTCCCGATGGTCGACGCGGCGAACGAGCTCCCGCCCGCGCCCCCGCCGCCGGCGCCACCGTAGCCGCCGAAGGTGCCGCCGCCACCGGAGCCGCCGCCACCACCGAAGTAGCCGCCGCCCGCGCCGCCGCCCGCGCCACCACCGGACGTGGTGGCGGTCGGGTCCAGGCAGGGCGGGGTGTGCACCCCGCTGCAGGGCAGGTTCCCGGCACCGCCGACACCGCCGGCACCGGACGTGCCGTCAGTACCGTCTCCGCCGCAGCGCGGATCGGCCAGCGGATCGGTGGTCGGGGGATTCCCGGCGCCGTGCCGGCACGCGTTCAGTCCTCCGGCGCCTCCGGTGGTCTGGGTGCCGCCCTTGCCCGGGAGTCCGGCATTACCACCATCGACGGTCGACCCAGCGTCGGTGCCGGCGTCACCGCCGCCGGCACCCCCGGCTCCGCCGAGCGCGTTGCCCTGCCCGCCGGTGCCGCCGCCGCCGCCTCCGCCGGCACCGACCAGCACCCGGGTGGACTGGTCGCACTTCCGTGCGGCACATCCTGCCGCGGCCACGCGGACGTCGGAGGAACCGCCGCCGCCGGAACCGTTACCACCGTCGAACGCTGTCCCGCCGTTCGCGCCGGAGCCATCACCAGGCCCACCTGACACGCCGGCGTCGGACCCACCGAACCCGCCGAGTGCTCCCGATCCGCCGGAGGGGCCATTGCTCATTCCGCCCGAGCGCGAGGCCGCGGTTCCGTTGGCGCCCTTGCCCGCCACGTCCACCTGCAGGACCTGGTTGCCCTTCAGCCCCGTCAGTGATCCGGACGCCTGGCCACCGCCACCTCCGGGACGCCCGGTGATGTCCCCTGCCGGGGACGGGTGTGCCGCGTCACCAGTGATGAAGTAGTGCCCGCCCTGGGCGCCGGTCACCACGACCTCGACCGAGCTCACTCCCGCGGGCACCGTGAAGGTGTCCGATCCGATGTTGTGATAGGTGCAGGTCATTGTCGTCGTCCCGGACAGCACACCGGTCGTCCCGCACACCGGCGGGGGCGGTACGGCCTTCGGTGGTGCGCTGATCGCGATCCCCACCGGCCGGTCACCGACGGGGATCGGGGTGCCGGCGGTGTTGCTGGCCACATCGATCGGCGTCACCGTGTCGCTGTCGCGGTTGACCGCATAGGCGGCCACGCCGTCCGGCGTGACCGCGATGTAGAACGGTTCGATGCCTCCGGTGGAGATAGGAGTGCCGGGGGTGCTGGTGGCCACATCGATCGGCGTCACCACGGCGTCACGCTCATTGGTGACGTACACGGTTCGGCCATCGGGCGTGATCGAGATCCCGACCGGGCGGTCGCTGACCTGAATCGGTTTGCCAGGGGTGTTGGTGGCCACATCGATCGGTGTCACGGTGGCGCTGGCAGCGTCGGCGTTGTCCGTGACGTACACGGTCCTGCCGTCGGGTGTGATCACAATTCCCTGCGGGTTGTTCCCGGCTGGGATCGGTGTGCCGGGGGTGTTGGTGGCGACATCGATCGGCGTCACCGTGTTGCTTGCGGCGTTGGTGACGTAGGCGGTCCTGCCATCGGGGGTGATCGCGACGTAGTGTGCGTCGTCCCCCACCGGGATGCGGGCACCGGGAGTACTGGTGGCCACATCGATCGGCGTCACGTCATCGCTGGCGTTGTCCACCACGTAAGCGGTCCGGCCGTCGGGAGTCACTGCGACCCCGAACGGGAACTGACCGACCGGGATCGGGGCGCCAGGGGTGCTGGTGGCCACATCGATCGGCGTCACCGTGTTGTCAGCCCGGTTCGTCACATAGACGGTCCTGCCATCAGGTGTGACCGTAAGCCCTCTGGGGCTTGCACCTACCCGGATCGGGGCACCGGCCGTATTGGTCGTCACGTCGATCGGGGTGACCGTGTTCCCGAAATTGTTGATCACATAGGCGGTGGCCGCTGCCGGCTTCGGAGCAGGGCTCGGCGTTGGGTTCGGACTCGGTGTCGGGCTCGGTGTCGGTGTCGGTGTCGGTGTCGGGCTCGGTGTCGGAGGCGTGGACGGCTTCGTGGGCCTGGGCTCCTGCGAGGAACCCCACGTGATGATGACCTCGCCGTCGCCCTTGTTGACGGTGCCGGCGTTGACACCGGCGGTCAGGGCGACAGAGCTC
>NZ_CEVIVD010000095.1:18977-20672 GCF_982290655.1 Protofrankia sp. CiP1_Cm_nod3 | reverse complement strand
CGCCCGCCGGCGCGTTTCCTGGCCGCGGGGCCGGCGGGCGCAGGCCGGCGAGGACGCCCAGATAGGCCGGCGCCTGGATCGGGGTGACCACGACGACGACCACGGCGTCCACCGCGTCCACGCCGGTGCGCAGCCGGCGGCCCAGCCGCGGCCAGGTGTCCGGCCGCCGCCATGACAGCGGGTAGGACGTCGCCGGGAACGGCCGCGTCTCGGGGGCGTCCACCCGCTGCCGGCCCGGGTAGAGCCGGGCCGGGTACTGCGCCGACCAGGACTCCAGGCGGACGTCGTGGCCACACGCCGCGAGCCGGTGCGCGAGCTCGGTGGTGTGCTGGGCGACACCGCCCTTGTAGGGATGGGCCGGGCCGACGATCGCGATCCGCGACCGCGCCGGCGCCGGCGTCCCGGCGTGCCTCTCCGGCCGCTCACCTGTCATCTCGTCCGTCCCTGTGGAAGGAGCCTCACCGTGAGGGATGAAAGATCCGTCAGCATGGGGGAACGTCCGTCACCATGGAGCATCCGTCACCGTGGGACCCGGCGGGACGGCAGCGCAGTCCGGCGGGGCATCAGTCGCCGCCGCGGGAGCGGGCCACGAGATCCCCGATCAGGGCGAGCACGACGATCTGGAAACCGACCAGGATCGCCAGCAGCGTGGACGTGGTGACCCGCAGGTCGTAACGGATCAGGTCGGCGACGAGCTTCACGAAACCCAGCCCCATGATCCACAGGGCGATCGGCATCAGCACCCGGATCGGGTCGAAGTACATCACCATCCGCAGCACCTGCAGGATGTAGCGGCGCGCGTCCCGGAACGGGTGGAACTTGCTCTTGCCCGAGCGTTTCGCGTAGTCGATCGGGATGTAGTCGACGGGGTGCTGGTTCGACAGGAACGCCATCGTGATCGTCGTCACGCAGGAGAACCCGGGCGGCAGCAGCCGCAGGTACGGCAGGGAAACCTCCCGCCGGAACGCCCGCAGCCCCGAGTTCAGATCGGGGATCTTCATGCCGGACAGCCGCTGCGCGATCATCCGGATGAACCACTTGGCCGGCACCCGCGCCCACTTGTGGGTGCCCTCCTCGGTCGTGCGCGCGCCCACGACCTGGTCGACGTCGGGGCAGGCGTCGAGATGGCGGACGAACTCCGGGATGCGCTCGTTCGGGTAGGTCATGTCCGCGTCGGTCCAGACCACGATCTTCCCGCGGGCGTCCTGGGTGCCGATCCGGCGCGCGGTGCCCGACCCGCCGTTGCGGCGGAACGCGATCAGCCGCATGTTCGGGAAGCGGTGCATCACGCCGCGCAGCAACGCCAGCGTGTTGTCGGTCGACTTGTCGTCAATGACCAGCAGCTCGTAGCTGTAGCCGCTGGTGTCCATCGCGGCGGTGATCCGCTCCAGCTCGTGGACGATGTGATCCTGCTCGTTGTAGCAGGGCAGCACGACCGTCACATAGGGCGGGGCGGGTGCCTCCGCCACCGTCCCGACGCCGCTCTGCTTCCTGAGGACGGGTACGCCGGGGCTGACAGATGCGCGTACAACGCTGACACTCACGTCGATGTGACTCCTGATTTCCGCCCGGGAACGGGAGGTTCGCCGGTGCCGTCGAGTTGTGGCCGGACCGGCCGGGCCGGTCAGGTCGAATGATCACAACCTCCTCCGCGCGTGCTTCGGCTGCCCCGTCCGCATGCCGGGGTCACAGGAC
>NZ_CEVIVD010000095.1:9721-18623 GCF_982290655.1 Protofrankia sp. CiP1_Cm_nod3 | reverse complement strand
AGCGTTACACGCCGCGGCCACCGGCCGGTCACGGAGGTCCCGCGACGCGGCGGCCCACCCCTCTCACCACGTTCGCCGGCCGGCCTGCCGGTCGTGCGGGTGGCGGCGGTACGGGCCGGGACCGCACCCGCCGGTACGGACGCGCTGCTGGCGGTACGTCTCAGCGCCATCATCGATGGCAGGCGGCGGCGCACGGAGGTCATGATCGCTCCGTGCCGACGGACTAGGATTTCCGGCCATGGGTGGGCTCATCGAGCGTCTCGGCAGTCAGGTCAACCGGCTCGACCGGCGGTTCGTCGGCGACGCGCGCGAGTACGCCCGCAACGTCCGGGCGCTGCGGGCCGGGCGGGAGACGTCGGCGCGGTCCTTCGTGGCCGGGCTGCGCTATCCGCTCGCGTACGGGCAGCCCATCTGGACGGGTTCACCCACCGTGCTCGAAGGCCGCGAACGGATCGAGTTCGCCGACGGCGCGGCGCTGCGGATCGGCCTCGGCCCGTTCGGGATCTCCACCCGGCGGGACGTCTCCGTGCTGCGGATCCACCCCGAGGGGCGGCTGCGCTGTGAGGGGGTCGTCTCAGTACAGCGCGGCACCCGCATCGTGGTGGACTCCGGCCTGCTACAGCTCGGACACGGCGTCAACATCAACGGCTTCGCGAAGATCCTCGTGCGGGAACGGGTCAGCATCGGCGCCGGCTGCACCATCTCCTGGAACACCCAGATCCTCGACAACGACTTCCACCCCATCACCGTGGACGGCGTCGAGCAGCCGATGAGCGCCCCCGTCGTCCTGGAGGACCGGGCCTGGATCGGGACCGGCGCCATCATCCTGAAGGGGGTGACGGTCGGCGAGTGCGCGATCGTCGCGGCCGGTGCCGTGGTGACCAGGAACGTCCCCACCAAGACGATCGTCGCGGGCAGCCCGGCGAAGGTGGTCGGCCAGGTCGGCTCCTGGCGCTGACCAGCCGCGTCTGACGCGCCGGCGGTGGCTGCGCCGGCGGCTGAGGTGTGGTTCCCGGCAGCCGCGGGGAACGAAGGCTTTCACAGCGCGCACGGCCACCGAAAAGCCGCGAAGCATACGTACGATGGCAACCATCCGTTCCCGGAGATCCCCAGCCCCCGCCCGTCAGCGGGCCGGAGGCGGCGCGGCCGCGTGTTTCCCGCGCCGCCACGGGCCCGAGCCCCGGAGCCGTTCTGATGGAGGCCGCAGCCGGTACGCCTGTCGCTGTCGCCGTCGCCGCGGAGCCGTCCGGCGGCCGCCCGGTGGAGCGGTTCAGCCCGCTTGGGATCCCGCGCCGGACGCCCGGCCACATCTGGCTGATCACCGCCGTGTTCACGTTCCTGCTCGCCTCCTGGTCGGTGCTGGTGCCCCAGTACCACGCGCCGGACGAGCCGAACCAGGTCGACGCCGTCATGCGGCTCGTCCAGGGCTACGGCTGGCCGCGCCCGGGCGACGCGGTGGTGACGCCGGACGGGGTCGGTGCCATCAGAGCGTCACCGTTCGGCAGCCGGAGCAGTCCCTACGAGCTCACCGTCGCCCCGGTCCCGGCGCACGACGCGCCCCCGCGCTCCCAGCGGCCGGCCTGGCGGGATCTCGCCGTCCCGGAGCAGCCGGCCGGTTACATCCAGCAGATGGTCCAGCATCCACCGCTGTACTACCTGGTGGAAGCCGCGATCCTCAAAGCGCTTCCGGACAGCGGCGACGCCCGGCGCTGGGACGTGACCATCGGCCTGCTACGGATGGTAAGCGTCCTGATGGTGGCACCGCTACCGCTGCTGGCCCACGCCGCCGCCAGACGCCTGTGCTCCCGGCCGGTCGCCGCGACCGTTGCCGCGCTGGTCCCCTGCGCCGTGCCGCAGCTGGTCCACATCGGCTCCAGCGTCAACAACGACAATCTGCTGATCGGCCTCGGCGGGCTGGTCACGGTGGCCGTCGCCCACGTGCTGCGCGGGGACACCTCGACGCGGACCGCGTGCTGGATCGGGCTGCTCACCGGTCTCGCGCTGCTGACGAAGTTCTTCGCGGTCGTGCTGGTACCGATGGCCGCCGCGGCATACGCCTGCGCCCGGCTGCGCGGCGCGCGCTCCCGGTGGCCGTCCGCCGTGCTCTGCGGCGGGCTCATGATCGCCGCCGGCGGCTGGTGGTGGCTGGTCAACATCCTGCGCTGGCATACCGTCCAGCCGAGCACGCCGGGCTTCCCGCCCGGCGAGTACGCCGGACGGGACTGGGGCGTCTACTGGTCGTGGATGTCCGAACGGCTGGCGACCCGCTGGTGGGGCTCCATCGGCTGGTACGAGGCCGATCTCCCCCCGGCGCTGGTGATCATCGCCTCGGGCCTGCTCGGCGGCCTGGCCGGCTGGGGCCTCCTGCGTGCCCGCGACCGGGCGCGGCGGACGGACCTGCTGTTCATGCTGTGGCCGACGACCGGCCTGCTCGTGATCATCGGCGGGCAGGCCGCCGCCCATCTCGCCCGCACCGGGCACATGACCGGGGTCTCCGGGCGGTACCTGTTCACCGGCTTCGCCGGGGTCGCGGTCCTCGCCGGCGCCGGGGCCGCCGCGCTGGGGCCACGCCTGGCCCGCTGGCTGCCGCTCGCCGTGCTCGCCGCCGCGGCCGGCATCCAGCTGGACGCGGCGTGGCTCGTCCTCGGCCACTTCTGGCGGCCCGCCGGAGGCGGACCGGTCGCGGCCCTGCGCGCCATGGCCGCCTGGTCACCGTGGCCGGCGGCCGGCATCGCGATCGTCTTCGGGTCGGCCCTGGCCCTTGCCGCCCTCACCGCCGTCCGCCTCGCGCGCAACACACAGGCCACCGAGCCCACGACACCGGCCACAGAGCGCGGGCGGCACCACAGCCACCCGCACGGAGCATGATCCAGGCGAGTTTGTCGTTCTGTACGCTTTTCGGCCCGGTAGGCGTACAGAACGACAAATATTTGGCGATCTTCCCCGGTGGCCGGCGCGGCCGGCGGCTGGCAGCCACCCGGATCACGGCCCGGTGCGCCCGCCGGGGTGCTGGGGGCTCGGCGGCTGGAAGCTCAGCGGCGGCTGTGCAGCGCCCCGCGTACCGCCCGCGCCGTGCGGACCGCCCGCGCGCCTCGGTGGCCGCCCAGCCGGGCCTTGAGCGCGGCGTTCGCCACCCGGGCCGCGTGCACGAGCTTCGGTTCGTCGGCGAGGGCGGCGCGCAACTGCTGGGAGGTCGCGCGTTCCGTCTCCAGCGCGCGTTCGGCCTCGGCCGCCGCGTCGAGCAGCCGCAGTTCGGTCGTGGCGCGGTCGGCCAGGGCCGCGTCCAGGCGGGCCCACTCCCGCTGCCGCCGGCGGGCGGCGTCGATCATCTCGTCCTGCAGCAGGAGCACGTGCAGGTAGAGGTCCAGCCGGTTGCGTTCCAGCCGGGTCAGCAGGCCGTTACGCACCCACGGCCGCAGCAGTTCGCCGACCCGCTCGGCGTACGGGGCCCGGCCGTCCACCACGATGCCCAGGCCGAAGATCGGCGCGGCCACGAACAGGCGTAGCTGCGGACGGGTGGCGAGGAAGTCCTCGACCGCCGTGCGGACGCCGTTGCCCGCTCCGCCCTCCGACCGGGCCCACGCGAACGCCCCCTCGCCCCGCAGCCCGCCGGTGACCACACCGGTGCTGTCGACGCGGACCCCGAGCTCCCACGAGTACGGCTGCCGCTCCGGCTCCGGGATGCGCTCGGGCGTGTAGTAGGAGTCCCGCCGGGCGTTCGGCCAGCCCACGTCATGCATGATCAGTAAAGGGAGGTGGGGACGGCCGGCGGCCCGGGCGGCGTCGGCGATCGTCCCCAGCTCGCTGGTCACCGTCGCGTAGTTGTGATCGCCGTCGATCAGATAGGCGTCCGCGGGAGTGAGCCCGACCAGGGCCTGCGGGCTGTAACCGCGCACCACGTCGACCTCGAGGCCGTCCCCGGGCTCGGGTGTCACGCCCGGGTCCGGGTCGATGACCAGCAGCTTCCCGCCGCGCCCGCGCAGCAGGTCGACGAGCAGGGACGTGGTGGCCCCGCTCTCCGAGCCGATCTCGGCGACGCTGCGGACGTCGGCGGCCTCCAGCAGCGGCATCCAGATCTCCCGCAGCTCCGCGAGGGAGTGCAGCAGCAGCGGCTGCAACGTCTCGTTGGGGGCCGACTCGACCGCGTACACGTCAGGCTCGCCGGCCCCGCCCGCGGCGTCCTCCTCACGTCCGTCGACGCCTTCACGATCAGTGACAGCGCCGCCGGCGGCGACGGCCGGCTCGGTCCACGGCACGCGGGCGGCGGCCTCCTCGCCGCTCTCCCGGCCGCCGTGTACCTCCCGGCCGCCGTGTGCCTCCCGGCCGCCGTGCGTCTCCGGGCCGCCATGCGCCTCCCGACCGCCGTGCGTCCCCGGGCCGCCATGCGCGGCAGCGGCGCGGCGGGTGGACGGCTCGCTGAACCACGGCGGACTCGGCTGGGCCCCGGCCGTCCCACCCGACCCGGCAGCCCCGGCGGGATCAGCGGGATCAGCGGGATCAGGACGCGGGACGGAAGCGCCCGCGCCGACGTCCGTGGGCACCTGGTTGCCGGGGCCCGGCGCCGACAGGTCCGCCGTGGGATGGTCGTCGATGTTGCCGTGCGGCCCACCGTCACCGGCGGAACCGCGCCACTCGGCCGGACGGCCCATGACAATATCGTTCACGCCGTCCCCACCCAGAGCTGTATCACTCACAGCGACCCCGTCCACGTTGTCCGCAACGACCGCATCATCGCGATCGACCGATTCTCCCTCAGAGCCTTCCAGCGACGCGCCCGGCGACCACGATCGCACCATCCCTGACCAGGGTGCCCTCTCACGAACCGCGCGGCTTCACGAACCGCGCGGCTTCACGAACCGCGTGACGGCCGCCGGCCGCCCTCCGGCGGCGCGGGCAAAATGTGATCACGCCGCCGGCGCCCCGAGGGGCACGGGTTCAGAAGCGTTCTTCGAGTTCGCGCCGTAGCCGCTGAACGGCCCGGCGTGACAACGGGGTGCCCTGCTCGGCCGGGACCGCCAGCGGGTCGGAACGGATCCCCAGCCATCCGAAGGCGAACTCGACGTCGATGGCGTAGGTGGCAGCCAGCTGCGCCTGCCCCACCGGGTCGAGCACGTAGACGAACTGCGGGTCGTCACCGAGGATCTCGATCAGGTTCGGCTGGAGGGCCCGTGCCCCGATCAGGTGCAGCCGCGCCTCGTCCGGGACCGAAGTGATCGTCACCTCGTACGGCTCGGTGACGTTGTTGAGGTGGAAGGACAGCTTCAGCCAGTCCAGCCGCAGCAGGCCGCGCCGGCCGGCCGGGTCGATGCGCACCCGGCGGACGCCGACCCCGTCGATGCGCAGGCGCACCAGCGACAGCCCGTCCCGCCCGGAGCGGGTGACCGCGGACTCCTTCGGGCCGGCGGCGAAGTCGGCCCCGGTGTCGACGTAGACCTCGACCGGGCCGGCGGCGGCCTCCGGGGAGACCTCCAGCGCCGAGATCCCGGCGCCCGCGGCCAGCCCGCTGACGACCGCCAGCGGCCGGTTCGCCACCGCCGCCACCCCCGCCGGCCAGTAGAGCTCCTGCATCGGGATCCTCTCGAGATCGGCCGCGGTCAGGTACGGCATCCTGCGCAGCAGATCGGCGGGCAGCAGCCCTTCGGAGGACTCGGAGCCGAAGTTGTCGTCGTGCGACCACATCCCGAACGCGAACGCCTCCTGCGGGGTCGGCCGGGTCACGAACCGGGTGAGGGTGCGCAGCGCCGCCAGCCGCGCCCCGTCCGACACCAGGGACGGCATCGGCGTCTCACCGCGGTGGTAACGCAGCCATTCCCGCTGGTAGGCGAGCACCCCGTCCTGGACGGCGGCGCGCTGCGCGACCTGCGTGCGGGAGGTGTGGTCGGCGGCGAGCACGGGGGTGAGGTCCTCGTCGAAGCCGATCAGCGAGCCGACGTCGGGCATGCAGAGCTGCTCAAGCACCTCGGGGCTGCGCATCACCGGGGCGAACAGCGCCTCCGGTTCGCCGCCGGAGGCGACATAGCCCTCCAGCCGCAGCCCGGACAGGCGGTGCACGTTGGCGCCGGCGTTGGTCGCCAGGTACAGGCCGACGATCTCCACCTCGCGGCCGGAGGCCACCAGCAGCTGGTGCAGCAGGCCCTGGATGGTGCCGCCCCAGCCCAGGTCGACGATGACGACCCGGTCCGCGTCGCCGAGCTGGGCGTCGAGGTAGCGCAGGTAGCGTTCCCGCAGCTGGCTCGCGGTCGTCACGATCTCGCCGCGGACCCGTTCGTCGTTGCACAGCGCGTGCAGGGTCTCCTCACGCAGCCCGGGGACGTCCAGCCGCCGGCCGGCGAGCGCCGAGAGGCCGGCGACCTCCTCCACGCCCACCCCGAGCTGGCGCAGCAGCTGCCCGACGCTGGGGGCGTGCCGCCGGGTCAGGAAGCCGCGCAGCTCCTGCGGGCTGCCCTCGAAGACGTTGGCCAGCGCGCACACCTGCCGGGACGCCCACAGCGGGGACGTGGTGATCCCGCGGTCGTGCCCGGGCTCCGCCAGCGCCCGGGCGAGGAACACCCCCTCGCGCATGAGGCAGTGGATCCGGTCGACCCCGTAGTCCGCGGCCCGTTCGACGGCCCACTCCGCGAATCCGGTGAACACCGGGCCGAACACGGCCGCGCCGGTCTCCCAGTGGCGGCGCAGGCCCGCCGGGACGGCGGCGGCGTCGGCGCGGTGCAGGGTCCGGGCCCGGATCGCGGTCACCCCGTAGTCGCCGTGCACCGGGTCGACGGGTGTGTCGGAGGTGGGCCGGGAACGCAGCCCCTCCAGGTCCAGCGTCGTCTCCAGCCCGTCGGTGTACTTGGGGTAGTGGACGGCAAGGATCCCGTGCTCACGGGCGCTCTCGACGTCGGCGACCGGGTTGTCACCGAGGTGGATGACCCGGGACGCCGCGACCCCGGCCCGCGCGAGCACGTGGGCGAACAGGCCGCTGCTCTTGTTCACCCCGGCGTCGCTGGAGGTGAGCACCTGGGTGAACCTGATACCGGCGAGCTCCGGGCGCCGCAGCAGCCGGCGCAGCTGGTCCGGCGAGAAGTACGTGTCGGAGACCAGGTGGACGGGCCGGCCGAGCTTGGTGATGGTCAGCTCGGCCAGTTCGGCGACGGCCAGGTCGGCCCGGCAGATGTCCCGCTCGAACGCGACCTCCATGGCGACGAGGTCGTCGACGCCGCCGCTGCCGGGCAGCGCCGCCGCCAGCACCGACCAGATCTCGTCCAGCCGGGCCTCCGGCGTGCCGCGCCCGGCCTGGCTGCGCTCGCGGGCCCTGGTCTCGGCGTGCACCCGCAGCTGGGCGAACTGCGCGGGCGACAGCGACGGCGGCAGCAGCCCGGCGGCGGCCAGCCGGTGCCCGAGCAGCAGGAAGGCGTGGGCCGGTTCGGGCACGAGCCGCAGCAGCAGCGTGTCGAACACGTCCAACGTCAGCACCTCGGCCCCGCCGGACTCCAGATGGGACCAGACCTCACGGATCCGGACGTCGGTGAACACGGGCGTCCTCCACAGGCGGGGCATCACGGCCACCGCCGACGGGCCGGCTGGTATCCGGGTCAGACTGGACAGTGACCGGCCGGAGCTGAATGAACGGCCCGATACTATGAACCGGCCCGGTGGCCACGGTCACCGGCGTACCCAGGTCCGGCCGCCGGAGCGCCAGGCCGGCCACGTATCGTCCCGACGTGGTGCCCGTGCGGTCCGTGCGGTCCGTGCGGTCCGGTGTTCCCGGTAGCGTCGGGCTCGCTTCCCACTTGGCGCGGCTCACGGAAGGTTGTCGGTGTCGAACCTGACTGATGAGCGGTCCGCACCGGCGGCCACGCCGGCGGCGCGGCAACGGATCCACGTCGACGGGCCGGGCCCGGAGTCCCGCCGGCTCGCCCGTCGCAGCCGCGCCCAGACCCGGCTGCGCTGGGAGCTGCTGCGCAACCTGATCCGCAAGGATCTCAAGGTCAAGTACAAGGGGTCGACCCTCGGGTTCGCCTGGTCGCTGGCGAACCCGCTGCTGCTGCTCGCCGTCTACACCCTGGTGTTCCAGGTCATCATGAACGCCGGGGTGCCCCGTTTCGGCGTCTACCTGATGTCCGGGCTGCTGATCTGGAACGCGTTCTCCGCCAGCGTCTCCGCGGCCAGCGGCAGCGTGGTCTTCAACGCGAACCTCGTGAAGAAGGTCCGTTTCCCGCTGCCGGTGCTGCCGCTTTCCGCGGTGGGGTTCGCGATCGTCCACTTCGTCCTGCAGCTCGCCGTGCTCTTCGTGGTGGTCGCGGCGCTCGGTTACAGCTTCATCGGTTTCCAGCTGCTGTTGCTGGTGCCGGCGTTCGCGGTGGCGATGATCTTCACGGTGGGCCTGGCCATGCTCGTGTCGGCGCTCAACGTCCGATACCGCGACACCGAGCACCTGCTGGAGGTGGCGCTGCTCGCGTGGTTCTGGCTCAACCCCATCGTGTATCCGGTCGGGCTGATCCGTAAACTCCTGCACGAGTGGACGTGGATCTATTTCCTGAATCCGATGGCGACGGTCGTCGCCACCTTCCAGCGGGGAATCTACAAAGGGCCGGCCGTCAACCCCGCGAACGGGCAGGGCATCCTGGCCGACCCCGGGTATCTCTTCTACCTCGAGCATCTTGCCGTCGCGGGCGTGATGTCGCTGGGCCTGCTCTGGCTGGGAACACACGTGTTCCGCCGCATGCAGGCCGACTTCGCCGAGGATCTCTAGAACCCGGCTGAAGCGGCCACGACAACCGTCATGATCGTGTCTGCGGAGGCAGTGAGGAAGGTTTGACAGACGTGCCAGCGCAGCAGTCACCAGCCGGCCCCGCCATGACCGGTGAGGCTTCGGACGCACCGGTCACCCCGGCGCCGGCCCCAGCCCCGGCACCCACGA
>NZ_CEVIVD010000095.1:5428-9409 GCF_982290655.1 Protofrankia sp. CiP1_Cm_nod3 | reverse complement strand
CCAGCCTGGCATCCGCGGCGGACGCGGCGAGCCCGGTGGACGCGGCAGGTCCGGTGGACGCGGCAGGTCCGGCGTCCATGGTGGGCGCCCCGGCGCCCGAGGCCGCCCCGGGGGGCCCGTCGGCTGCCCCGATGGTGATCCGGGCGACCGGTGTGAGCAAGAAGTTCGTCTCCTACCACCGGCGGGCGACCAGCCTCAAGGAGCTGTTCGTCCGCCGCGGGCAGGCCAGCGGGGACGACTTCTGGGCGCTGCGCGACATCGACGTGGAGATCGGCAACGGCCAGACGGTGGGGCTCGCCGGGGCGAACGGCTCCGGCAAGTCCACGCTGCTGAAGGTGCTGGCCGGCATCCTGCGCCCGACCCACGGCGAGGTCTCGGTCAACGGGCGGATCGCCTCCCTGCTGGAGCTCGGCGCCGGCTTCAACGGCGAGCTGACCGGGCGGGACAACGTCTACCTCAACGCGTCCCTGCTCGGCCTGTCCCGCCGCGAGATCGACCGGATGTTCGACTCGATCGTCGACTTCGCCGAGCTCCCCCACAAGATCGACGACGAGGTCAAGCACTACTCGTCCGGCCAGTACGTCCGGCTCGGGTTCGCCGTGGCCGTCCACGTCGACCCGGACGTCCTGCTGGTGGACGAGGTGCTGGCGGTCGGGGACGAGGCCTTCCAGAAGAAGTGCCTGGCGAAGATCGAGGAGTTCCGGCGGCAGGGGCGCACGATCCTGTTCGTCACGCACTCCCTGGACCTGGTCGAGAGCATCTGCGACCGGGTCCTGGTCCTGGAATCCGGTTCGATGATCTTCGACGGCGCGCCGGAGATCGGCACCCGGCTGCTGCGGCAACGCCTGGGCAGCCTGCCCTCGGACGGGCCCGTGCCCTACGACGTCGCCGCCGTCCGGCCCGTCCTGGCGACCTTCGCCAGGGACCCTGGGGGGCCGTCCCAGGTCCAGTTCGACCCGGGTGAGAAACTGACCGTCTCCCTGACCCTCGACCTCACCCTGGACGCGCCGGAACGGATCTACCTGCACGTCTACGTTCTCGGCCAGCACGATCTGCCGATCTGGCTGATGGAGACGCCCGTCGGCGGCATACCGAGCAGACCCGGCCTGCTCACCGTGGACTTCACCGTGCCGAAAATCCCCGAGCTGCTGGGCGCGTTCGCGATCAGCGTGCACGTCTCCGATGCCGCCACCGGCGCCCCGGTCACCAAGCGCCGCTTCGACGACCTGTTCGGGATCAGCGGCCCGCAGGCCGGTGGCCTGCTCAAAGTCGACTACGAGGCGAGGGCCCGCGGATGAGCGACCCGACCACCCCCGGCCCGGCCCCCGGGCCGAACACCGAGTCCGCCAGCGCGTCCAGCAGCCCGGCCAGCCCGGCCAGCGCGTCCAGCAGCCCGGCCACCGCGCCCGCCAGCCCGGCCAGCGCGTCCAGCAGCCCGGCCGGCGCGCCCGCCAGCCCGGTCAGCACGTCCAGCAGCCCGGCCACCGAGTCCAGCAGCCCGGCCGGCGCGCCCGCCAGCGCGTCAGCCGCCCTGGGCGTCACACCCACCGACCTGACCAGCGCGGCCGGCGACCCGGCCGTCGCCGCCACCGGCCCGGACACCACGCCCGCCGGCCCGGAGGCCGAGCCGGCCAAGCCGCTGGTGACCGTCGTCATCGTCAACTGGAACGGTGCGCACCTGCTGCCGGCCTGCCTGGACGGCCTGGCCAAGCAGGTGACCGGCTTCGCCTTCGAGACGTGGGTGGTCGACAACGCGTCGCAGGACTCCTCCCGGGCGCTGCTGGCCGAGCGCTACCCGTGGGTCCGGCTGGTGCCCTCCGAGACCAACCTCGGCTTCGCCGGCGGCAACAACCTCGCGCTACGCGCGGTCACCACCGAGTACGCCGCCCTGCTCAACAACGACGCGGTGCCCGAGCCGGACTGGCTGGCCAACCTGCTGGCGCCGTTCGACGCCCCCGGCGGCGACCGCCTGGGTGCGGTCACCGGCAAGGTCGTCTTCCTCCCCCGCTTCCTACGGCTGCGGCTGTCGACGCCGGCCTTCACCCCCGGCCCGCACGACCCGCGCGAACTCGGCGTCCGGGTGTCGTCGGTGACCGTCGACGGCCGGGAGGTGCTACGGGAGGTCCTGTGGGAGAAACTGACCTTCGGCGCCGAGGGCGGCCGGGACGCGCCGTTCTTCTGGACCCGCGGTGACGGCGAGCTGTGCGTCCCGGTCCCGGAAGGGGGCCCGGTCACGCTCGGTTTCACCTGGGCCGGCCAGGCACCCAAACCGGTCACGCTGAGCTGGGACGGCGGGTCGGTCACGCTGGACGCCGGCGCCGAACCGTCCACGGTGGAGTTCACCGTCCCGGACGGCGTGGCGCGCGTCGATGTGATCAACAACGTCGGCGGGATCGTGCTGCGCGACGGGTACGGCGCCGACCGCGGCTACCAGCAGGTCGACACCGGCCAGTTCGCCCGGGCCGAGGAGGTTTTCACCGCCTGCGGCAACGGCATGGCGATCCGCACCCAGCTTGGGCGCGAGCTCGGCTGGTTCGACGACGACTTCTTCCTCTACTACGAGGACACCGACCTGTCCTGGCGGATCCGCGCCCGCGGCTACACGATCCGTTACATACCGGACGCGGTGCTGCGGCACGTCCACTCGGCGTCCAGCGTCGAGTGGTCGCCGCTGTTCGTCTTCCACACCGACCGTAACCGGCTGCTGATGCTCACCAAGGACGCGAGCGCCCGGATCGCGCTGGCGGCGGTGGCCCGCTACCCGCTGACGACCGCGTCCATCGCGCTGCGGACGCTGCGCCAGGCGTGGGCCGCGCGCAGCCGCCCCCCGCTGCGCCCGACCTGGCTGCGGCTGACGGTCATCGCCTCCTACCTGCGGCTGCTGCCGGCCATGCTGGCCCGCCGCCGGGCGATCTCACGCACCGCCTCGACCCGCCGCCACGAGCTGGAGAACTGGCTGGTGCGACGATGACGACCGGACCGACGACACCACCGACGGCAACACCGGCGGCACCGGCACCGGCACCGGCGGCAACACCGGCGGCCACGACGACACCGGCACCGCCCGCGACAGCGCAGGCGACCGCAACGCGGCCGGTCGCCGCCGAGGCCACCGCTCGGCACCCGGCTGACACGCGGCGGCCGGCAGCCAAGCCGGCCAGCGGCATCCGGGCCGCCGTCTACAACAGGTTCTGGCACTCCATGGGCGGCGGGGAACGCCACAACGGCATGATCGCCGAGGTGCTCGCGGCCGAAGGCGCCGAGGTCGACCTGCTGGGGCATTCGGCGGTCGACCTGGACGCGCTCGGTGCCCACCTCGGGCTCGACCTGTCCGGCTGCCGGTACCGCCTGCTGCCCGACCGGGGCGACGACGCCGTCGCCGAGATCAGCGCCGAGTACGACCTGTTCGTCAACGGCTCGTACATGAGCCGGCTGGTCCCCCGCTCGAGGCACTCGGCGTACCTGTGCTTCTTCCCGACACCGGCCGATCACGACGCGGCGGCGTGGCGCCGGGCCGCGATCCGCGCCGGCAGCCCGTTCCTGCGAGGCGTGCGCCCGGCGGTCGGGTACGGGACGGGCTGGTATCCGCCCGAGGGCGGCCGCCGCCGGCAGTGGGTCTGGTCGAACGGCGCGGGGGTCCTCTCGGTCGCCCCCGGCGGCGACCGGGTGCTGCACGCCGACGTCGGCCGGCCCGGGGCGTCCGGGACGGTACGGCTGCGCGTCATCGACGCGGCCGGGCAGGCCCTCGCCGACGTCGAGGCCGGCGCCGTGTTCACGCCGGTCGCCGTGCCGCTGCCCGCCTCGTCCACCGGAACCGAGCTGACCCTGGTCAGCGAGACGTTCACCCCCGCGGCGACGGACGCTCCAGGCACGCCGGACGCACCGGACGCACCGGACGCACCGGATGAATCAGGCATCCCGGACACATCATCAGGCACGCCAGGTACGCCCGACGAACTGGGCACACCATGCCCTCCAGGC
>NZ_CEVIVD010000095.1:0-5080 GCF_982290655.1 Protofrankia sp. CiP1_Cm_nod3 | reverse complement strand
ACAAGCCGGCCGGACGGGGCGGGCCGGCCACCGGCGGGCGGTGGCGGCGCGGCGGCCTCCCGGGACGTCCGCCAGCTCGGGGTGGCGCTCAGCCGGCCGCGGGTGGCCGACCGGCGCGAGGGCGTCCGGGCCCGGGTGGCGCTGCGTTTCCCCTGGCTGCTCACGGACCCGCGTGACCTCGGCTATCTCGACGCCTACGACGTGGTCATGGCGAACTCGGTCTACACCCGGGACTGGATCCGCCGGCTGTGGCACACCGACGCCGACATCCTCTACCCGCCGATCCAGGTGGCGTGCCTGACCCCGGCGCAGGAGCGGGAACCGTCGGTGCTGACCGTCGGCCGTCTGTTCGCCCCCGGTCTGGGGCACGCCAAACGGCAGCTGGAGATGGTGCGCTGGTTCGGTGAGCTGTACCGCTCGGGCGCACTGCCCGACTGGCGGATGCACGTCGTCGGCGGCTGCGAGGACTCCCAGCTCCCCTACCTGGAGCGGATCCGGGACGCCGCCCGCGGCCTGCCGGTGGAGATCCATCCGAACGCCCCGCGGCACGAGGTGGAACGGCTGCTGTCCACCTGCTCGGTGTTCTGGTCCGCGACCGGCTACGGGGAGGACGTCGACCGCCGCCCGTGGACGGCCGAGCACTTCGGGATGACCACGGTCGAGGCGATGGCCGGCGGATGCGTCCCCGTGGTGATCGACAGCGCCGGCCAGCGCGAGATCGTCCGCCACGGGCTCGACGGCTTCCGCTGGACCTCCCCGCAGCAGCTCGCCTCGTTCACCCGGCGTCTCGCCACCGAGGACGCCATGCGCCGGCGGCTCGCGGCAAGCGCGGCCGCCCGCGCCCAGGAGTACGCGGACGCGGCGTTCGCCACCCGCTGGCGCGACATCGCCACCCGCCACCACCTCTACAGGCAGACCATGGCGGACAGAGCCTAATCACTTTCAGTGATCGCTCCCCGTTCAGCAGAAAAACAACAGAGCGGGCAACGGCGAACAACATCGTCACGATCCGGGGACTTCGAGCCCTGGAGCGTCTCACCATGGAGAACCACTCGATCACCTTTGGCGATCGTGCGCCAACAGGATGGACAGCACCAGGGAGTACCGACCACCGAGAGACACCAACCGGCGGGACCATTCACGCCGACCGCCGGGGGCTACCGGCGGCGCTGCCCGACGGCCCGCTGCCCGGCGGCGTCCCCAGGCGGCTGTGGTACTCACGGACGTACCCGTGGAGAGGAGCGAGCCCGATGCGGGTCATCCTGGACGGAACGCCCCTGCTCGGCCCGCGCACCGGGGTGGGCCACTACACCGGCCACCTGCTCGCCGAACTACCGTCACTGCCCGGCCTGGACGTCGCCGCGACCGCGTTCACCTGGCGTGGGCTCGACGGGTTCGCCCCGGCGCTGCCACCGGGCGTGCGGCCGGCCGCGCGCCGCGTCCCGGCCCGGCTCATGCACGAGGCGTGGGCACGCACCGACACGCCGAAGCTGGAATGGCTGGCCGGCGCGGCCGACGTGGTGCACGCCACGAACTTCGTCCTGCCGCCGCTGCGCCGCGCCCACGGCGTGCTGACCATCCACGATCTCGCCTATCTCAAGCTCACGAACACCGTCTCCGCCGCCTCCGCCCGCTACCGGGAGCTGGTCCCGCGCGGCCTGCGCCGGGCCGCCGCCGTCGTCACCCCGAGCGCGGCGATCGCCGCCGAGGTCGTCGACACCTACCGGCTGGATCCGGCGATCGTGACCGCGACACCGCTCGGCGTGGACGCGGCCTGGTTCGACGCGTCCCCGCCGTCCGCGCGCTGGCTCGCCGCCCATGGTCTGCCCGAGCGGTATCTGCTGTTCGTCGGCACCCTTGAGCCACGCAAGAACCTGCCGACCCTGCTGGCGGCGGTCCGCGGCCTGCACGCCGAGGTCTCCGACGCGCCGCCGCTGCTGCTGGTCGGGCCGTCCGGCTGGGGGCCGGCGCTCGACCGGTCGCGGCTGCCGGCCGGGGCGGTCGTCACCACCGGCTACCTGCCGACGAACCAGCTCCGCCGGCTGGTCGCCGGGGCCGCCGCCCTGTGCTTCCCCTCGTTCTACGAGGGGTTCGGCCTGCCGCCGCTGGAGGCACTGGCGGCCGGGACCCAGGTGGTCGCCGCCGACATCCCCGCTGTCCGGGAGGTCCTCGGCCCGCTGGCCGGCAAAGGCGTACGACTCGTCCCGCCGATGGACACCGAGGCATTGACCGACGCGCTGATCGGCGCGCTCAAGGAGGATGCCGACCCGGCCCCGGGCCGCTCCCACGCCCGGACGTTCACCTGGCGCCGCACCGCCGAACGCACCGCCGCCGTCTACGCCTCCCTCACCTGACCCACCCCGCCCCGCAGGCGGATTCCATCCGCGCGCACCGTAGGTGGATTCCGTCATCACAGCAACGCTTTCCACCTACAGCAGCGGAAGCCGTAGGTGAAAAGCGTTGTGATGACGACGGTTTTCACCTACAGCTTCCGCGCCTGTAGGTGTCATATCGCCCCACTTCATGGGTCTCGCAGGTCACGGGCGTACCGTTCGCTGTTGATCTCAGCGTTTCGTCGTAATCGATCATCCGGCGGACAGTTCCCGGATCACACGCCGGAACGGCAGCGACCCGGAGCCGGTGGGCCAACACCCGCTCCGGGTCCTGATCCCCAACCCTGCGCAGAAAGGAGTCAGAGACCCATGGAAATGATCCCAAACAGTCGTCGGCCTGGTCGTAGCGAGTCGCATTTCAATGGCTTGTTGATGGCGGACCCGGCGGAGTCAGCCCGTGTCAAGCTGCCCCCGCCGGACTCGGACCTATACATTCTCCGGTCAGCGCTGGTGCTGCCGGCCAGCGGAGGCGATCAGCGGACGTTCGCGCTTCTCTCCCCTCCGGACGGGACGGCCGGGACAGAACCCCGAGGGGAAGTCCGTGGGCTTACCGTCACCGGGTATGGCTGGGCAGCACATGGTGTGTCTGTCCGCCAAATCGCACAACCTTGATCGTTGCCCAGGACCTCCGACACACCGATAATCGAGGGAGGCCGTGGGAAACATCGACATCTCGCCGACCTGTACAAACGTTATAGATCATGGATTTTGGCGCGATTGTCCACAGACCCCCGTTGTCCACAGACCCCCGTCGGAGATTAGAGGACGATCTTGTATCGTCGCAGGTCAGCAGGGGTGAAAACTATGGTACGGTTCCCGCACAGGCAAGATCCGAGTCGGATTACAACACGAACAACACGCCGGTCTCCCAACCGACATGCAGGGCGGGCGGCAGAGCCGACGTACCGTCGGGCACGGCGTGCCGGTGCCGCGTGCAGGCGTCGCATGGCAGTCCCGCCGGGTCCCGTTCCCGGGCGCGGCGGGTGTGGCGCGCCTTCTGCGGCGATTTGAAGGGGCGCCCCTGAAGCCGTGCAGGACTTTGGCGGCGATCTTTCTTCGGTGCGTGTGTCCTGGTCAGGCGGCCGGTTGCTGGACAGACGAGATGACCTGGTCCGGGGTGTCGAGCCAGAACGTCTGCCCTTCGGGGGTGACGATCAGGCCGAAGCGGGTGTGATCGGGCTGGCCGGTGCCGATCCACCAACGGTAGGTGGCTTCCAGTTCATCCCACAGGTGGCGTGGTCCCTGGTGGTAGACCTTGTGAACGTCCGTGCCGGGAACGATGGTGGCCCACGATCCGGATGCGTAGTGCGACAGCAGCATGATGCCATCGGCCCTGAGCCCGGTCACCCAACCGGGAAGGCGGGCGCCGAAGGCGAACCCGGTCTCAAAGTCGGCAAACGGCTCAGGGTGGTAGATCTGCGTTGTTGTGATCTGGACGCCATCTGGTTCTTCGTCGTAGTAGGCGGCGCTTTCCGGGCTGTATACCCGCCACAATGCCCTGTCGTTCCGCTGGTTGCGTAGCCGCATGAACCCGGTGCTGCCGTGGCAGCGGCCCCGAGCGGTGCCGTCATCGCCGACGGTGAGGCAGGCGAACGCCTGGCATTCGTCGAAGCCGGCGACGAGAGGGAGCACGATTTTCCCGCCGGGTCGGGTCTGCTCCACCCATGCGTACGGCACCCGCAGCGCACTCGCGGTGCATATGACCCGTTCGTAGGGGGCGTTCTCGGCGTATCCGAGGGCACCGTCGCCGGTGACCACCGTGACCGGCAGGCCGGTCCTGGCGAGGACGGTCCGGGCGTGCCGGGCAATCTTCTCGTCCATCTCGATGGTGGTGACATGCCCGGGTGCCGCCCTCTCGGCGATCAGTGCGGCGTTGTAGCCGGTTCCCGTGCCGATCTCCAGGACGTCTGTGCCGTGGTGGACGTCGAGCAGACCGAGCATCGCGTCCATGACCGCGAGAGCGCTGGAAGAGCTGGTCGGGAAGGTGCCGGTACCGTCTTCGTCGAGTTTTCCATCGTCGACCTGAGTGACGATCGCATCATCGCTGTCGACCAGCCTCGACCAGACGTCCGGATCATCAGCCCGGTTGATCGGATACATGGAGCTGCCTTCTCCCCGATGAACCCAGATCACGGGCGGGATGAAATCGGCCCGATTCATACCGTTCCCTTCCCATTACATCTGTCACAGTTCTTGATCTCGGTTGCGGCCTTTCCGCTTCGGCCGTCATAAACAACCGTGATAGTTCCGGTGCCGTTACACTTCGGACAGGTCTGGGGTTGCGAGTGTTTCCCCATTGCACTCCTTGAACAACTGTGGAGAAAACCGGCGGCGACCTGTCAGCCCGAGTCGGCGCCCCTGTTTCTCCGGGTGTGCCGTGCGACGCGGTGGCGGGCCCGGTGAGATCGCGGTGGTTCGTGGCGGCCTCCTCGCCCCCGGACACCGACGTGCCCGCCGGAACCTGCCACGGAGAGCACCGGAGAATCAGCGTAGCCGGCTATGGCGCGCCCACCTGTACCGCACCGCCTTGGCCGCCCCCGAAACCGCCGAACAGATCTACGCCCCGTTCCGGGTAGCAGCGGTTTTCTGCCCGCGGCTGACGACGGAGGTGGGCGGGGGCTCTCGTAGCCTCCAGGGGTGGTGGACGCACTCGACGGGCCGGCGTCCGTCAGCCGGGAGGCGGGCGG
>NZ_CEVIVD010000094.1:13719-20564 GCF_982290655.1 Protofrankia sp. CiP1_Cm_nod3 | reverse complement strand
TCATCTTGGCAGGTAGGGGCCGCGAGCTGGTCGTCGAGGAGGCGGCCGTCGCCTCTCGCATCACGTTTAGAATCAGGCGATCAACCAGAGAGGAACGGCGATGACAACGGTGCGCACCCACCCGGGCAAGAAGGCCACGGCGACACGACAGCGCATCCTCGACGCCGCAGCCAAGATCTTCCGTCAGAACGGCTACACTGGGACGCGCCTCACGGACATCGCCGCGGCGGCACAGATACAAGCCGGCAGCCTCTACTACCACTTCGCCTCGCGGGAAGGCCTGGTCCAGGAAGTCCTGCGTGTCGGCCAGCAGCGCACGAACGACTTCGTCATGGGCAAGGTCTCCGCCGCACCTCCCAACGCGAGCGGCCTTGACCGGCTCCGCATCGCCGTGCACGCCCATCTCGAAGCCGTCCTCGAGATCGGCGACTACACTGCGGCCACTCTACGCATCTTGGGGCAGGTCCCTGAAGAGATCCGCACTCAGGCCCTCGCGCTGCAGCGGGAGTATGGCCAATGGTGGCGGGAGCTGTTCGAGGACGCGCAGCGTGACGGCGAGCTGCGTCAGGACCTTGACATCTCCGCGTGCCGCATGCTCGTTCTGGGAGCCATGAACGCCTCCCCCGACTGGTTCCACCCAGACCAGCCGAAGGGACTCACGATCAGTGATCTTGAGGAGCAGTTCGCCGCGATGTTCCTCGACGGGCTCGGGACCTCCAAGGGAAAGCGGCGCCGGTCACACAAGATCATATTTACCCTCACATCCGATGCGCACGAGGAGTCCGCAGCAGAGACACGTGGCGCCGCGACGACCGCTCGGATCCTCGACGCGGCCGCGAAGATTTTTCGCGAGAACGGCTATGCCGGAGCCCGGCTCGTGGACGTCGCGACCGAGGCCGACATGCAGACCGGCAGCCTCTACTACCACTTCGCCTCGCGCGAGGACCTGGTGGTGCACCTGCTGCACAATGCCTGGGAACGCACTGACAACATGGTGAGGCGTAGTGTCAACGACCTACCCACACGCACCGCGCCTATCAACAAGCTGGCGATGGCCATAACCGCGCACCTGCTGTCCGTCCTGGCCTGGGGTGACTACACCTCGGCCATGCTGCGCATCCTCGGACAGGTGCCGGACGGCGTCCGAGCCACCATCCTTCCGCTGCAGCGGACCTACCTCGGCCTGTGGCGGGGCTTGCTCAACGACGCTGCCGACGCCGGGGACATCCGCTCCGACCTCGATCTGTCGGTGGTCCTGATGATGCTGGCGGGTGCCCTGAACTGGACGGTCGAGTGGTACCACGCCGACCACCACCTGGCTCCGGAGCAGCTGGCGGAGCAGTTCTGCATCCTCGTCCTCGAGGGCATGTCGACACGACGCCGGGGTACGCGTCGACGGAGCGTGTGACATACACTGGACTCGAACCTAGATTAGAAATTAGGCTGTCGGCAACTCCCCCGGGGAAGGACGTCCATGACCAGCCTGCTGTCCTACGGCTCCTACATTCCATACCACCGGCTTCGTCGGAGCGACATGCAGGCGGCTCTCGGCGCTTCGGGAGGGAGAGGCTCACGCGCCGTGGCGTCGTACGACGAGGATGTCGTCTCCATGGCGGTGGAGGCTGGCTCGGCGGCTTTACGGGGACAGCGCTGTCTGCCTGAGCGGCTCTATTTCGCCACCTCCTTCCCTCCCTACCTGGACAAGACCAATGCGGCGGTGGTGCACGCCGCGCTCGGACTTGACCGGGCGACGCTGGCGGTCGACATGGCTGGCTCACCGCGGTCGGTCATCGGCGCACTGTTGGCCGCGAGCGAGGCACGAGTCCCGGCCCTCGCCGTAGTCGCCGACATACGCACCGGGCTGCCCGGGAGCAGCGACGAGCGAGAGGGCGGCGACGCGGCCGCAGCGTTCTTGTTCGGACGCGGCACGTCGGAGACACCCGAGCTCGCGACCGTCCTGGCGTTCGCCTCGACCACGGAGGAGTTCCTGGAGCGGTGGCGGACACCCGGCGAAAAGGCTTCCCATACCTGGGAGGAGCGCTTCGCCGAACATGTCTACCGACCGCTGGCTGAGGAGGCGTTCACCACCTCGCTGAAAGCAGCCGATCTCGCCCCTGGCCAGATCGACCACCTTGTCGTGAGCGGCCTGGCCGCCCGCGCGGTACGGCAGTTCGCGCAGGCCAGCGGCGTACGTCCCGAAGCCGTGGTCGACAACCTGGCAGACCGCATCGGCAACCCCGGTGCGGCCCAGCCCGGGGTACTGCTCGCCGCAGCTCTGGACCGCGCTGGCGCTGGCGAAAACGTCGCGCTGGTCCACCTCGCCGACGGTGCGAGCGCTCTGCTGATGCGAACCACGGAGCACCTGCTGTCCCGGCGGTCCCCGACCGGTGTGCTAGGGCAGGTGGATGGCTCACACGGCGAGCTCAGCTACACAGCCTTCCTCACCTGGCGGGGAATGCTCGACCGCGAGCCACCCCGGCGACCGGAGCCGGACCCGCCCGCGGCGCCGCCAACACGCCGGTCCGCCGGCTACAAGCTCGCCTTTCAGGCGGCTCGGTGCGACGCGTGCGGAGCGGTCAACGTACCACCGGGAAGGGTGTGCTTTGCGTGTTCTGCAGCCGACCAGATGTCGCAGCGATCGCTGCGTGACACGCCTGCGACGGTGGCGACGTTCACTGTTGACCGTCTCGCGTTCACACCGAGCCCACCGATGGTGGCCGTCGTCGTCGACTTCGACGGGGGCGGTCGGTTCCGATGCGAGCTCGCCGACGCGACCCCGGCCGACGTGCGTATCGGCCTGCGTGTCGGCCTCACGTTCCGACGCCTGCTGACTGCCGACGGCGTGCACAACTATTTCTGGAAGGCACGACCGCTTCACGAAGACGGAACGAGGCTCTGATGGCATCAAGAGGCATCTGTGATCGGGTCGCAATCGTAGGCATGGGCTGCACAGCGTTCGGCGAGCACTGGGACCGCGGCACGGACGACCTCCTTGTCGAGGCGGTGGGGACAGCCACGCAGAGCACGTCTGTCGCGATCGACGACGTCGACGCCTTCTGGCTGGGCACCTATATGTCAGGGGTCTCGGGTCTGACGCTGAGCCGTCCGCTCCGGATCCGCGACAAACCCGTCAGCCGCGTTGAGAACATGTGCGCGACAGGATCCGAGGCGCTGCGCGGCGCCGCGTATGCCGTCGCCAGTGGTGCCTACGACATAGCCATGGCCGTCGGCGTCGAGAAGTTGAAGGACTCCGGCTACTCCGGCCTGACCCGCCAGTCGATTCCGGGTGACGGGACGGGCGGCACGCTTGGCACCACGACGGCACCAGCCAACTTCAGCCTCCTAGCACCGGCCTACGGTCGGAAGTACGGCGTGGACGAAGACCAGTTGAAGGAGGTCTTCACGCGTATCGCCTGGAAGAACCACAAGAACGGTTCCCGGAACCCGCGAGCCCAGTTCCGAAGAGAAGTGACCAGGGAGACCATCGCTTGCTCCCCACTGGTCGCCGGCAGCCTCGGCGTGTTCGACTGCTCCGGTGTGTCGGACGGGGCAGCGGCAGCGATCGTGGTACGGGCCGAGGATGCGTACCGCTACACCAAGCGCCCCCTGTTCGTGAAGGCGTTGTCCTTCGTGTCTGGGGCAGCAGACGGCAACGTCGACCCGGGCTACGACTTCACGACCTTTCCGGAGGTCGCGGCGTCCGCAAGGGAGGCCTACCGCCAGGCGGGCGTGTCCGACCCTCGGGCGCAGATTGCGATGGCTGAGGTGCACGACTGCTTCACCGTCACCGAGCTCGTCCTCATGGAGGATCTCGGCTTCGCCCCCCGCGGAACCGCGTGGAAGGACGTCCTGGCCGGGACATTCGACCTGGACGGTGCGCTGCCGGTCAACCCCGACGGCGGGCTGAAGGCCTTCGGTCATCCTGTGGGGGCATCGGGGCTCCGTATGCTCTATGAGTGCTGGCTGCAGCTTCGTGATGAAGCCCCGGACGAACGCCGTATCGCCAGCACGGGAAAGACCATGGGCTTGACCCACAACCTCGGCGGAGGTCCTGGCGAGTGCGTGTCGTTCGTGTCCATCGTCGGGACGGAGCGCTCGTGATCGCCGGCTGCATAGCTACGCTCCAAACCGAGCCAAACGGGACAGCAAACGGACAGCTCCAGGAAATGAAGGACCTTTCATGACCTACGTCATTGGTGATGCCTGTGTCGACGTCAAGGACAACTCCTGCGTCAAGGAATGCCCTGTGGACTGCATCTACGAGGGCGATCGGTCGATGTACATCAACCCGACCGAGTGCATCGACTGTGGCGCCTGCGAGGCCGTGTGCCCGGTCCGTGCTATCTCTGCTGACGTGGACCTCCCTGGGGAGCTGCTGCACCTCGCGGCCAGGGCCGAGGCACTCTTCGCTGAGATCGGCGACCCGGGTGGGGCCCGCCGCCACGGCCCGTTGAACGGGGACCACCCCGCCATCGCGGCGATGCCACCCAAGTCGGCGACGGCCTGACAGCGTGGAGGGCCGGTCTCGATGTCGGCGCTCCTGGCGGACACTCCGTGAGCCGCCTCATCCAATCCCGACGGTCAGTACCAGTACGGGGTGACGCTGCATGCGTCACATCAGCCGCTCCGTGACGCTAGCGCCTCGTAATTCGCCGTCTTTACCGGTGGTTTGTTGTGATCGGCAGTTCGTGATCCGTGATCTACGGGGGTAGGTAGAGGCGGAGCCGGTGTCCGGCGGCGAGCGTGTCGATCAGTTCGCGGAGTGGGTGGGGCATCGGGGCGGTGGTCCAGGCCTGCCAGAGGCGTAGCAGGAGGCACAGGGGGGTCAGGCAGGCGCGGACCTGTCGGAGGCTGACCGGCCAACACGGCGGTGTGGTGGTGCGGGTCGTTGTCCGCGTGTCGTCGGGTGGGAAGGGCGTGGGTGGCTCGGCGGGGGTGGTGTTGTCGTGCCAGCACAGGCTGAACGCGCAGTTCACCAGGGTCCAGTGGCGGGCGATCGCGGTGGCGGAGCGGACCTGGAAGTCGGCCCAGCCCAGTTCGTGTTTGACCTGCTTGTAGTCCTGTTCGACCCAGCCACGCAGCCCGTAGAGGCAGACGATCTCGTCGTAGGTGGCGGGTGGGAACGCCGGCGCCGCCGTGGTGGGCAGGTCCGGGCGGGGCAGGGTGGTGGCCAAAGACCAGGTGCTGGTCGCCGGCAGGGTCGCCGGGTCGGAAGTGGCCACGACCAGCCGCAGGGGCCCGCCGATCCGGTACGGGCCCACCCGGCAGTCGGTGGCCCACCAGGTCTCGGTGTGCCCGTCGCGGTAGGCGCGCCGCACCGGTGTCCACTGGCCGGGCCGCTCAGGGCTGGTCCAGACCCGGGCGCGGGCGGCCTGGGCCGGGGTACGCAGGTCGGTGTCCTCGTCGGGGCGGGACAGTTCCTGGTGCGGTTTCAATGCCAGCACGAACGGCACCCCGGCCTCGCGCAGCCCGGTGACCAGGCCGGGGCTCTCGGACGGGCCGTAGAAGCAGTCGGCGACCACCGCGCGGAAGCCGACGCCGGCGGCGCGGGCATCGGCGACCAGGGCGGCGGCGAGCTGCCCCTTGGTCCGAAACGACGGGTCGGCCCGCCCGTCGGGCAGGCAGTGCGCCGGGAGGTAGAGCCGGGTGTGCAACGGGTGGTAGACCCACTCGTCCGCCCAGACGGTGGACACCGCGACGACACCGCGCTCGATACCGCCCCGGGAACCGATGTACTGACGGGACACCCCCGCGGTGGCATGCCCGCTCTTACGGTCCCCGGAATCGTCCAGGACCAGCACCCCACCCGGGTGCGGCGCGCTGTCCGAGGACACCAACAGCAACTCGACCCGCCTACTGTTGATCTTTTCGTGGTCCCACGGCGACTCCGACAGGAACCACTGCAGCCGCTGGACCTCCCGATGCTGCGCGCCGGCCACCGGCTCCGCCCCGGCCAGACAGGTCAACGTCTTGTTCCGGTCCCGCGGCAGCAGCAGACCGACCAGGTAGTCCCGGAACCCCCGCCGCTGCGCACGCGAGGCGAACAGGCCGTCGAAGCGGGACGCGTACACCTCCACCGGCGCCGGAGCCGGCAGGCACGGCAGCCGCTCTGTCATCGCGATCACCTCCGCGACCGAACCACTCCTTCCCTACCCGGCACAGCCAGCGAATTCCTGGCCACCCATACATGACCAAACGATCACAACAAACCACCGCTACTTACCGTTGTTGTCGACAATTTTCTTGATGCCGGCCTGGACAAGCTGGACCTTGGCGAGGATCTCGTCCACGGTCGCGGTCCAAGCGAACAGCGTGGGATTGGCGTTCCCATGGACGATGTAGTCCCGGATCCGCTTGATAAGAATCTTCACGAAGATACACATAGCGCGGCTGATCGACTGGTGGGCAATTATACCGAACCCGGTTTCGAGCTGGTTGATCCACGACGATCCGACCGGAGTAAAGCGGAAATAAGCGGAATCACGAGATACTAGTACTCCAGTGACAGTGATCCTTACGTGGTCGCGGCCCGCGCGACGTCCGTCTGGTTGGTTCGGATCCGGGTTCGGAAGTGGTAACGGCGGGCGCGTGCCTGGTGGCGACGGCGCCAGTCCGACCACCATGTGATCACCGCTGCTGGGATAACAGCCTGTCCGAACAGGGCGAGAACATGCCAGATTTCGTTGAGACTGAACGGGATCATCCCGGTCTCGGCTGGTTCCGGCTGCTCGGGGACCGCGAGGCCATGGCCGTCACGCTGGTAGCCCACCGCCCTCGTCGCAGGTGGGTGCTCCGGCGGGTCCTGTTCGCGAGTCTTCGTGACGGTGACCGCGAGCCAGGCATGC
>NZ_CEVIVD010000094.1:12479-13278 GCF_982290655.1 Protofrankia sp. CiP1_Cm_nod3 | reverse complement strand
CCTGCTGCGCCCGGTTCTCCGGTCCGGCGAGATCAGTGGTATCGACCAGCGCCCAGTCATACAACCGAGGGCCTTTCGCGCCATCCGCACTGGAATACGTCTCCCACGCGCCGGCGGGAACCAGTCCGGCGAGAGTGTCGACCCGGCGGCGGCCGACCGCGGTGGTCACCATGGTGTCGCACGCGACCGCCAGCACATAACCGATCCGATGCTCCTCCAGCCAGTCCCGCAGCTCGGCGTCGCCGCCGTACACCTCATCGCCGGCGACCCACCCCAACTCCCGGTGGGACGCCCAGAACCGGCGGACCATGTCCAGCGCCAGCAGCGGCTTCGTCGCGAACCCCCGCCGTCGTGGCACCCCCGCCGCGGCGCACCGATCCCGGTCATCGGTCCAGCTCGTGGGAAGGTAGAGTTCCCGGTCGACCAGCGCCCGCCCTCGTCCGGACACATACGCGGCGAAAACACCGATCTGGCAATTTTCGATCCGGCCCGCGGTGCCCGAGTACTGCCGCTGCACCCCGGCCGACAGGGTTCCTTTCTTCACAAACCCGGTCTCGTCGACGACCAGAACACCATCCGCCTCGGCCAGGTTCTCGATCACATACGACGTGACGACGTCACGCACCCGATCGGCGTTCCACACATATCCGTTCAGTAGCCGCTGCATCTTCTGCGGGCCCTCTTGCCCGGTGAATTCCGCGAGCGTCCACCCGTTCTTCCGCTCCGTCCGAGACAACAACCCGGCCACATACGCCCGTGCCTGCACCCGAGGCTGCTCCGACCCGAAACACGGATCGAT
>NZ_CEVIVD010000094.1:0-12400 GCF_982290655.1 Protofrankia sp. CiP1_Cm_nod3 | reverse complement strand
CCGCCACGTCCGACCCGGATACACTCTGCTCCGCGGCCACCGCGGATTCCTCGGTTGTTCTCACAAACTACGGAGAATCACACGGTGGCACCCGTTCGGACGCCACGCCGCCACCCCACACAGAGACCACACGCCGGCCACTGTCACTGGAGTACTAGCCGAACATCCCGCGGCATCGCGTACCGCGACGACCGAAAGCTCGCTGATGCCGCCAGCAACCAGCCTTCAAGTGGGCAGCCCGTCTGATTCCGGTCGTTGGACAATCCGGCCGTTCTTGCGCAGCACATAGTCGTCCAGGTCGACCGAGCGCGTCATCGTCCAGTAGTCGACAACGCGCCAGGGCATCGCGGTCACCACGCGGCCTTTGGAGTTGCGGTACCACGTGTCCATGCCCTGGTGCGTCCACACCATCCGCTGGTGCGCCTCGTCGAGCTCCTGGTTGTACCGATCACTGACCTCCGGCCTGCACACGAGGGAGCTGATGCCCTCGCGAAGCATGTGCTGCAGCATCGATGATGTAGTTGATCTGGCTCTCCGCCAGGTAGATGAAGCTGCCGCCGTGACCGAGGTTCGTGTTCGGCCCATACATGAAGAACAGGTTCGGAAAACCTGGCGCTGTGATACCCAGGTACGCGCGAGCATCGTCCGCTCCCCACAGGTCCTGAAGCACCTGTCCATCTATGCCGGTGACCTGGTAACGGACGGGGTTGTGGGCCTCGAAGCCCGTGGCGAGGACCACGACGTCCGCCGGCCGCTCCTCCCCATCAACAGTGACGACTCCCGTCTCTGTCAACGCCGCGACCCCAGCCGTGATGAGCTCCACCTGCGGCTTCTTTAGCGCGGCGAACCACCCGTTGTCCAGCAGCATCCGCTTCCCGAACGGCGGGTAACTGGGCAGGGCCTTCTCCACAAGGTCAGGCCTGCCCTCAAGCTCTCCCATCAGGTACGCCGTGAAGAACTTGCGGTGTGCGTCGTTGACAGCGTTCAGTGAACGTTCCGGGTACGCCCACGCAGGGTCCTTCTGCAACGACGCGTGAATCCGGTCGTTGTAGGCCCAGGCAAGCTTGGAGCGGTACCAGGCGCGGTAGAACGGCACCTTATCCATGAGCCAGTGCACCCGCCCATCAACCGGCCGGAAGTAGTTGCTGTTCGGCGACACCCACTGGGGTGAGCGCTGGTAGACGTCGAGGGCTCCCACCACGTCGGCGATGGCAGGGACAATCTGCATGGCACTTGCCCCGGTCCCGATGACAGCGACACGTTTGCCGGTCAGGTCCAGACCGTCGGGCCAGCGCGCCGAGTGAAACACCGGCCCCTTGAACTGCTTCATCCCCTCGAGCTGGGGGATTTTCGGAACGTTCAGCTGACCGACAGCCGAGATGAGGACGTTTGCGGTCAGGGCCTCTTCCGCACCGGCCGCGTCCCGGACGATGACTGTCCACAGTTCCGCGTCGTCGTCCCAGGACGCTGCCACCGCCGTGGTCTGGAAGCGGATGTTCCTACGGAGGTCGAAGTGCGTGGCGAGCCCGTCCAGGTACTCCTCGAGCTCCGAGCGCTTGCCGAAGTACGTGCTCCACGCACGCGGGAAGAACGAGAGGGAGTAAAGGTGACTCGGGGTGTCGACCCCACAGCCTGGATAGCGGTTCTCGATCCACGTGCCGCCCACGTTGGCATTCTTCTCGACGACCGTGTGGGCGATCCCGATGTCTCGCAGGTACTTAGAGGCGGTCATGCCCGAGATGCCGGCACCGATGACAACCACGTGAAACTCGCCACCAACAGCAATCGGTACCGGCGCGGGCTTGGGCCGGAACCCCATCTGCTCGGCTGTCATCGCCTCGAAGTCCTCGGGAACCTCCTCGGCGACGCACAGCTCAAGCAGCTCCAGCAGCTGCCGACCCGTTGGAGCGGGCATGGCGACCGGTGCCCCCGCAGCCCAGTCCAACACTGCCTGTTCGACCGCTAAGCGGATCTCCTGCTGCACCACAGGAGGAAGGCCGCCGTCATCGTGGTCGTCCGTGCCACGAGCGCGAGTCGGCCGGTAGGGCGGGCGTGTCCACTTGCGGTCGCCGGTGAGCTGCACCAGCAGCGGTACCAGCGTCGGAATGTTGGCCACGGCCAAGGCTTCGTGCAGCACCACAGGATCGATGTGGGTACGAGCCTCAGTGACCGACATCATCTCTCCCTCCGTGGCGACAGGCCACCTGTCGCCAGCGACGACTCACGTGGAGCGACGCCTGTCCTAATTTAGTTTAGATATTGCCCCCGGGCAAGCGGCCCACCCCTCGCGCTTCGCGTGCAACGGTCGCGCATCGTGCGGTAGTTTGTTGGATCAGGGTGGGAGGTAGAGGTGGAGGCCGTGCCCTGTACCGACCGCGGTGATCAGGGCTTGGACGTCATCGGGCGGGGGTGCCGGTGACCAGGCGTGCCAGCAGCGTTGCAGCATGATCCAGGGGGGTTAGCCAGCTGCGGACCGCGCGCAGTGTCACCGGCCAGGACGGCCGCGCCGGCGGGCGGGCTGCTGTGGAACCCCCTCTCTCGCCGGTCGTGCCCACTGCCGGGGTGTTCCTGCCCGGGGGGCGTCTCGGTGAGGGGGGTATGCATCCAACAGAACGAGAACGCGCAGAACACCAAGGTCTGGTGGCGGCGGATCGCGATGTCGGAGCGGACCTGGAAATCAGCCCAGCCCAGTTCGTCCTTGACCTGCTTGTAACCCTGTTCGATCCAGTTCCGGATCCCGTGGATCCGCACGAGCTCGGCCAGGTCGGCGGGCGGGTGCGGGCTGTCGGTCTCGCGTGCCGATCCCGGACGGGGCAGGTTGGTCGCCAGATACCAGCTGCTGTTCTCCGGCAGCCGGGCCGGGTCGGTGGTCGCCACCACCAGACGGATGGTCCCCTCCGGCCCCCACCAGCCCAGCCGGGCCTCAGCTGCCCACCACAGGGCGGTGCGCCCGTCCCGGAACGTGCGGGTCACCGCTGTCCAGTTCCCGGGGTTGTCCGGGCCGCCCCAAGCCAGGTCTCGGGCGGCGTCGACCGGGGTACGGGCGTCGGGTCCGTAGGCCCAGGTGCCCCGGTGGGGTCTGAGGGCCATGACGAACGGCAGCCCCGCGGCGGCCAGCTCGCCGCGGAAGGCGTCGTGGTCGCCGTAGGCGCAGTCCGCCGCCACCGCCCGGAACGCCACCCCGGCCGGGCGGGCCCGCCGGGCCAGGTCCACCGCGATCTGCGGCTTGGTCCGGAACCCGGGATCGTTCTTACCTTTCGGGAAATGGTGGGCGGGGGTGTAGGGCCGGGCGTGCAGCGGATAGTAGAGCCGTTCGTCTGCCCACAGCGTGCTCACCGTGACCACCGCGCTGTCGGTCTTGCCGTACCGGCCCAGCCACTGGCGGCCCACATGCGCGGTGGCCGTGCCGTCCTTGCGATCCCCGGAATCGTCGATCACCAGCACCCCAGCCGCATGCGAGGCGGTCCGCGGATCGGCCTGCAGCAGCGCCACCCGCCGGGTATTGATCTTCCCTGGGTTCCACACCGACTCCGCGAGGAAGAACTGCAGCCGCTGCACCGCCGGATGGGTAGCGCCCACCACCGGCTCGGCCCCAGCCAGGCAGGTCAACGTCTTGTTCCGATCCCGCGGCGCGAGCAGCCCGGTCAGATACTCCCGGAACCCCCGCCGCTGCCCCACCGCCGAGAACAGATCATCGAACCGGACGGCGTAATCCTCCAACGGGCCCGGCGCGGGCGGGCACGGCAGACGTCTGGTCATCGTCAGACCCCCTCACCTCGGAGACGTCCGACAGCGCAGACCTACCCCCACAACCCTGATCCAACAAACTACCGTTAGTAGGCAGGGTGGCGGCCCGGCTGTCGTGCGTGGGTCGGGCGCCGGGTCCGCGGCCCGGATGGTGTCGTGGGGGAAGAACCTGCTGGTCAGGTGGCTGGGGGTAAGGCGTGTAGCGAACCCCCAGCATCGCCTGGTACTGGCGGATCTCAGTCAGATGCCAGGTTCCAGGTCTGGTCGAGCGACTTTGTTTTGTCGGAGGTGCTGGTAGAGGACGTGACGGATCGGGTCGTCGGGTGGGGGGCTGGACCGTTCCCGCTCAACGCAACAGACCCCGGCTGTCGTGCGCCCATGTTTTCCAGCAGAGCGCACTGGCAGCCAAGCGCAAGACGACGAAACCCGAACCCGACGTCAGGTCCCCAAACCGTACCAAAGCCCCAAAAGCTTACAGAATACCCAGTTGCGAGCCCGCCCTTGCCCCTGTTTGGACACTGCTGTAGATTCTAATCTAACAAAGGTTTAACTTAGCGTTGGAGTGGACTCGGCGGATCGCGCGTGACGTGGATGAGGATCGAGTTGTCGGTCTGCCGGAAGGGTGGTCAGCTCAGGTAGCCGGAAACTATCAGGTGGGCGGTTCGTGGCTACGGCGAGTCGCTGGGCCTCTATGCCGAGATCGGGGCACCCGCACATTCGACGTGCTGGGTTCGCGCAGTTCCGGTCATTTCGGTTGTTCGCCAAGTCCTGGCAGCAAAGTCATCGGGCCGCCTACCCGCTGGTTAGGGCCCGTAATGGATTAAGTGACGCCATCGCAACGCCCTGACCTGCGTAGACGCCTCGCAAGAAAGTCACTTATTGTATTCCAGCTCCTTGGACGAGGAGTATCGAGATGAACATACGAGCCCAGCGCCTGTGCGCGTGGTGCGGACCTGTCTTAGCAGTGTTATTCTTTATTGGATTCTGGCTGATCGCTGACTTCATACCGCCGCCGTCACCTGCCGAAAGTCCTGACCAGGTGGCGGTGAGATTCCGCGAACACGCGAACCAGATTCGTTTCGGTCTCCTGCTGACTCTCTATGCCGGCACGCTGACGGTCCCGTGGGTCGCGGCAGTCTCGGTGCAGCTCAAGCGGATAGAGGGGCAGTTCTCCCCCCTCACCTACGCACAGCTCGGGCTCGGGGTGCTTCTCCCGCTCGAGTTCGTCGTCCCCATCTACTTCTGGCAGACCGCCGCTTTCCGCTCCGAGCGCTCTCCCGAAATCGTCCAGACCCTGAACGACCTGGGCTGGTTGCCGTTCACGGGTCTAGTCTACACCATCGTCGCGCAGGCCATCGTGATCGGGATCGCGATCCTCGCGGACCGCCAGGAAAAGCCAATCTTCCCCCGCTGGTCCGGCTACTTCAGTATCTTGGCCGCCCTGCTGTTCTGCCCGGCGGGCTTCGACGTCTTCTTCAAGGACGGCCCGCTGGCATGGAACGGCCTGATTGCCTGGTGGGTGCTGGTCGTCGTGTTCTTCCTGTGGCTGATTGTGCTGTCGGTTGTGCTGCTCGATGCCATACGGCGCCAGGAGGAAGAAGGTCAGGCGAACCGAGCGGAAGCGGTCAGCCAGCAGTGACCAGATGGGTCGCCGGGCAGGCCAGCGACGTGCGGCCAGTGCTCTCGCAGGCAGCCGCCGGGGATCTGTTGTATTCAGCGGAGTCAATATGGAGGGCGGGGTCAAACGGTCGTAGCGACTCCCCGATAGGATGATCGTGTTGGCGTCGAGTGGCTGGATGGTGGATGGGTCGGCGGTGACTTCGACTGGCCGGCGGCCAGATCGCGATACTTACTGGCCAGCACGTCGATGACCGGGCCGTCCTGGCCGACGGCCCGGTACCGGTAGATCCACCGTCTGGAGACCTTCACATAGGTCTCGTCAACACACCACCGATCTCCAGGAATGTGCCGGCAAGGCCGGGCTGCGTCGATCAGCAGCGGGGCGAACTGTTGCACCCACCGGTAGACGGTCATATGATCGATGGCCAGGCCGCGTTCGGCGGGGAGCTCCTCGACGTCCCGATAGGACAGGGCATAGCGCAGGTATCAGCGGACCGCCGGCACGCTTCCCCTCGGGCAGGAACCGGCAATCCGGTGAAGTCCGAGGCGGGGACCGGTGGACGGACGGGACCTCGGCGCATCCACCTACGATTCCTGATCGAGGAACTCACGGATGCAACAGACCCAGGTGCCGGCCTCGACGGTCCGGCGAGAACACCACATCCCGGGCGAGGCCGGGCTGTGGTTGCTGCTCTTCGGCGACATGACGGTCTTCGCCGTCCTGTTCTGTGTCTACCTGAACCAGCGCGGTAAGCAGCTGGAGGTTTTCGCTCATTCGCAGGGCACCCTGAACCGCGACTTGGGGGCGCTGAACACGCTGCTGCTTCTGTCGAGCTCGCTGCTCGTCGTGTTAGCGACGCGCGCGGTCAGGGGAGCGGCCCGGCGCAGCGCTCCGCGCCTGCTGGTCGGCGCGATCGCGTTCGGGCTCGGGTTCGTCGCGGTGAAGGTCGTCGAGTACCACGACAAGATCGCCATGGGGATGACTCCGGACGTCAACAAGTTCTACATGTACTACTTCGTGCTGACCGGGTTGCACCTGGCGCATCTGTTCTTCGGCCTCGTTGTGCTCGTCGTCCTGTTCACACTGTCCCGGAAGGCTGAGCTCAGCGAGGGGCAGTTCGTGCTCTTCGAGGGCGGCGCATGCTTCTGGCACATGGTCGATCTGCTCTGGATAGTTATATTCCCGCTGCTCTACCTGGTGAGGTGAACGATGAGTTCCGTGGTGCGCACGCGTGCGACCGGTGTGTGGCTCATCCTCGTCCTTGCGACGTCGCTGTCTTGGGTGCTGGGTACCGACCATGGCCTCAGCAACGACGGGCATCGGATGGCGAGCGTTGCGATCCTGGTCGTCGCGTTGTTCAAGGCCAGGCTCGTTGGTCTCTACTTCATGGACCTCCGCAACGCACCGGCGGTTTTGCGCGGGTTGTTCGAGGGGTACTGCGTCGCCGTCTGCGCCGTGACGATCTCGCTGTTCCTCCTCGCTTAGATGCTGGGTTCCTCAAGGCCGGGGTAGACCGGAGGAATCCAGCACCAGAGCGCGACGGCGAAGTCGGGCTCGGTGACGGCCCGGACGTCGTCGACGGTCACGCCCGGTGCGAGCTCGCGCAGCACCAGTCCTGCGGGCTCGATGTCGAGCACAGCGAGGTCGGTGATGACGCGCTGGATGCACGCGCGGCCTGTGTAGGGCAGCGAGCACTCTCGTACGATCTTGGGTGAGCCGTCTTTGGTGACGTGCTCCATCATCACGATTGAGCGCTTGGCTCCGTGCACGAGGTCCATCGCGCCGCCCATCCCCTTGACCATCTTTCCGGGGATCATCCAGTTGGCCAGGTCGCCCTTCTCCGACACCTGCATGGCGCCGAGGATCGCGACGTCGATGTGACCGCCGCGGATCATCCCGAACGACGTCGCGCTGTCGAAGTACGAGCCGCCCTTATTGAGGGTGACGGTCTCCTTGCCAGCGTTGATGAGGTCGGGGTCGACGGCGTCCTCGGTCGGGTACGGCCCGACGCCGAGCATGCCGTTCTCGGACTGCAGCACGACGTGTACGCCGTCCGGCACGTAGTTGGGTACCAGGGTAGGCAGGCCGATCCCGAGGTTGACGTACTGCCCGTCCGCGAGCTCGAGGGCGACCCGCGCTGCCAGCTCGTCCCTAGACAGCACGGACGGTCCTCCGCTCGATCCGCTTCTCCACGGACACCTGCACCACGCGCTGCACGAAGATTCCCGGGGTGTGCACCAGGGCCGGATCCAGGTCGCCGGGCTCCACGACCTCCTCGACCTCCGCGATCGTCACGCGACCCGCAGCGGCGCAGAGTGGGTTGAAGTTCTGCGCCGACTTCTCGTAGACGAGGTTGCCGTGCCGATCGCCGTAGCGGGCATGCACGAGGGCGTAGTCGCAGACGATCGCGTGCTCCAGCACGTACTCCACACCGTCGAAGGTGCGGACTTCCTTGGGCTCCGACGCCTTCGCCGCGCCACCCGACCCGTCGTACCGGAGAGGAAGCCCCCCGAGGGCGACCTGTGTCCCGACGCCACCGGGGGTGTAGAAGGCGGGGATACCCGCGCCGCCGGCACGGAGCCGCTCGGCGAGCGTGCCCTGCGGGACCAGTTCGACCTCGAGCTCGCCGGACAGGAACTGCCGCTCGAACTCCTTGTTCTCCCCGACGTAGGAGCCCGTGGTGCGGCTGATCCGTTTGGCTCGCAGAAGCGAGCCCAGGCCCCACCCGTCGACGCCACAGTTGTTGGAGACCGTCTTGAGGTCGTCGACCCCGGTTTCCAACAGCGCCTCGATGAGAGCCTGCGGGATGCCGCAGAGCCCGAACCCGCCAACGGCCAGCGACGACCCGCAGGCGATATCCGTGACCGCTTCGGCGGCACTGCCGACGATCTTGTTCACCGCTTCCCCTCTCCAAAAACGAATTATAGTTAGAAACTAACGTCTTGCAAGCACTTCTCGTGGGATGAAAAGCACTCAAAGGGTCATTAACTCAAAACGGAGGAAGGATAAGTGAGAAAAATCACAGATCGACAGGTGTGAGGGCGGCGACTCGTGGGCCGTGCACCTGGGCAGGGAGACGATGGCGCTGAAGCCCGTTGCAAGGCTGCTCGCGGTCGTGAGCGGCGCCGTTCTGGTGACCACAATGACTGCCCAAACTGCGGACAACTGCGACCCGCCGTGGCGGAGTCCGAGGCGAACTTCGATTCTGGCGGTCATCATGATCGAGGGATCTGGGTCGGCGGTTCAGGCACACCTGTTCTCGAGCCCGCGCCTGCTCCTGCTGGACGAGGTGTCGATGGGACTGGCGCTCGCTGTGGTGGACGAGATCTTCGCCTTTCTCGACCTGCTGGCTCAGGAAGGCTCCAGTCTGCTGCTGGTCGAGCGGTACGTCACGCGGGTGCTCGCCCGTGGGGACTACGTCTACCTGCTCAACCGCGGTCAGGCTCGCTTCGTCGGCGAGCTGACGGAGTGCGAGAGCTCGGACATCTTCAAGGAGCGCGTCGACGTCGACTAGCGATCTTTGGTCTGTGGGTTCTTCACATCTGTGTCACGTTTCAGGCTGCGGGTGCGAGCCGGGCGTGGTCGATGTAGCTGTCGACGTGGCGATCGAGGATGCGGAGCGCGTCGCGCAGCTCGGGTGGGGCCTGGGGCTGGTCGGCCGCGGTAAGCGGGACGAGGAGCCGGTTGTAGACCTTGGTGTAGAAGACGGCGATGCGGATGCCGTCGTCGGTGAGCGTGTAGCGGTTGCGGTGCGGTAGCCGGCGGATCAGGCCGGCCAGGCGCAGCCGGCGCAGGTCATAGGTCCTCTGGCCGGGGCGGTAGTCGCTGCCGAGCAGCCCAGCGATCAGGACACGTAGGTTCTTGTTGGTGAAGCCGGTCGCGGTGAGCAGCGTCTGACACAGGGCGCCGGTCAGGGCCATGACCCGTGGATCACCGAACCGCAGGGCCGGGGTCCGCCGCCCCTCCGTGTCGACGGTGGGGTGCGTGATCCGCTCGAAGGCCGGACTCGCGAGGACACAGCCCTGGCCGACCCGTTCAGCGTCCAGGATCCGGCGGTTGGCCGCACGGGCCTTGGACTGCAGCTCGGGCAGGTGGCGCAGGCGGGCGTTGCAGCCCAGGTCCCGCGGGGCGTTGATGACGGTCTCGATCCGCATGGCCCGACCGTCCTTGAGGTACTGCTTGATGCGGGAGTGCTTGTAGAAGACGTTGACCACGCCACCGCCGTTGTCGCGGCGGTCGATCGCGGTGCGGAAGGTTCCCTTCATGTCACGGCGGATGAGGCGTCCGAAGATGATTTCCCCGTTGTGCGGGCGGCCGAGGTCGAGGTTGTCGGCGATGAGCGCCTCGAAGAAGCCGCGGGCGTGCCGGGGCGCGTCGAACACGAGGGTGCGGGAGATCTCGATCTGGCGCATGGAGGTTTCCCACCAGTAGCCGGCGTCCCGGTCGGTGGCGGTGAGCGGCAACGGCAGCCGGGCCAGCCAGCGCTGCACGAACACGTCGATCGCGCCCGGGTTCAGCCGGTCGCAGATCTCCTGCAGCGCGGCCGGGCCGGCGGCGGCGGCGAACCCGTTGGACAGCTCGGCAAAGCCGATCCCGGCCCGGGTCGCCTGGCGTTTGGCCCACGCGTGCCCGCCCCGCCAGATCTTCGCCGGATACGGGAAGTAGCTGCACATCTTGATGAACGCCGGGCCGAAGTCGGCGTCCCACACGGAGAAGTAGGAGCAGGACACCCGCCGGTCGGTTTTGGTGAACGACCACTGCACCGCCCCGGTGGCGGTGTGGCGTTCGTAGGCGGTCCAGACCCGCTGGAACTCCTGGGCCACCCCGGTCGCGGCGACCCCGGACCGTCCGGTCGCGGCCTGGCGATCCAGATGCGGACGCATCAGCTCCAGCTTGCCGCCCACGTCGTCCCTGCCGAAGCGCACCCACGGGAGGCCGTTGGCCTCAGCGAACGAGGCGACCGCGCGGCGGAACCGCTGGCCGATCTGGTTGAACAGCGCCGGCGACGGAAACGGGTAGCCCAGGTGACCGGACAGGAACGCCGTGACCTGCGCGCTGGTCTGCAACGTCGGCACGTAGGCGTTGAGATAGATCCGGTCCAGGCACTGGATGTCCAGCGCCACGTGCCCGTCGAGCACCTCGTTGACCGTCACCGTATGCGCACCCATGACCGGCCTCCTGACACGGCTACGGTCGCCAGGATGCGCCGGCCGGCACCGGGGCCGCCAGCCCAGCCGCGCTGCTCGGCGGTCCGAGGCGAAGCCTCACTGCTACTACAGCCGCACTTGTACTACAGCCGCACTTGGTACTCCAGCCGCACTTGGCGGCGGTGATGTGTTCCAGGACGACGGTGGGACTTTCGTGGGGAAGCGCCTCGATATTGTCCGCCTCAACGAGGACCTGGGTGGGATCAAGTCCGGTCTGGCGTGCCGTGACCGTGGCGGCGACGTGCAGCCAGTGAGCGGCTGCGACCGCGGCGGCGGTGGGCTCCACCTCGGTGAACAAACGACTGTCCCCGAAGGGATTGTCAGCCAGGAGCACGTCGGCGGCAGCGACCTGGAGGGGGGAGGCGTCGGCGCGGGTCAGGGCGATGGCCTGGCGGGCCCGTCCGGAGAGGTCACCGCGTTCAGCCTGCTCGACGGCGTCGAGCTCCGCGGAGACATCAGCGAGGATCTGTTCGGCGAGGTTCTGGTTCCCGATCGCGTGGAGGGCACGCCCGACGCGGTGTGCAGCTTCTTCGACGATCACATAGGACTGCAGCAGGGTGCCGTTGTGAGGTAGGTGAGGGCGCCGGATCACGGCGAGCACACTGGCGAATGCTGTGCGGTCGCTGGCGCGACGCCAGCCTTCGCTGCCGACACGCAGACTCGGTGTGGCACTGGCCGGATGGGTGTAGGTACGCCACGCCGCCGCAGCCAGGAAGGTCAACTGTTCGGCCAACCGGAAGGCGTCGCGCTCGACAACGGCCGTGGGGAGCGTGGCGACGGTTGCGGCCAGATCCCCGGTTCCAGTAGCCCAGGAGACGAGGAGGGCACGCTGGCCAGGGTCGTAGGCATACCGGCTCATCGCAGACCTCTCCTCCCGCCGTCTCCTCCCGCCGTCGCCAGGCTGCCGCACATCGGGTGCGCCAGGGAAGCCACAACAGCCCCGGGATACGGACATGCCGTCGATCATCGGTTTTTACAGTCCGTAACCGCGACCGAAAGAGCGACATGTAGTTGCCGTCGCAACGTCACCACCATGTCACCACCAGAACATCTCATAGCTCTTAATGGCGATCTCCGCGGCCTGTTCGCGCAGGTCACGGGGGGTGGACCTCCTCCGCCACTACTCCAAAAATCTTGACCTCCTCAACGACCTCAAATGGCTACTCAAAGTAATAAAAGATAACGAAAATAACAATGAGCCGGATGAACCGGACCTTCACGACCAAGCGGCCCGCCACCGCGGAGACCGCCCATGAGTACTGCCCGCCAGGCCGAGCCCTGGCGCAACACCATCCTCCTCGGCGACGCCCGCACCCGCCTGGCCGACCTGCCGCCGGCCTCCGTGGACTGTGTCATCACCAGCCCGCCCTACTACGGCCTGCGGGACTATGGTGTATCCGGCCAGATCGGCCTGGAAGCCGACGTCACCGGCTGGGTGGCCGGCCTCCGCGCCGTCCTGGCCGAGGTCGCCCGGGTGCTCAAGCCCAGCGGCGTGCTGTGGCTGAACCTCGGCGACGGCTACAGCCGCCATCCCCGCGAAGGCGCGCCGGTCAAGAGCCTGCTGCTCGGCCCGGAACGGCTGGCCCTCAGCCTGCTGGCCGACGGCTGGCGCTTACGCAACAAGGTCATCTGGGCCAAGATCAACCCGATGCCCGCCAGCGTCCGGGACCGGCTGAGCGCCGGCTACGAGGTGATCTACTGCCTGACCCGGTCCCGGTCATACTTCTTCGATCTGGATGCCATCCGGCTGCCGCACCGCAGCGCCCAACCGCCGCAGGCCGGCGCCACCGGCCGGGCCTATCCCCCGGCCTCAGCAGTGGCCACG
>NZ_CEVIVD010000093.1:18403-21037 GCF_982290655.1 Protofrankia sp. CiP1_Cm_nod3 | reverse complement strand
GCTGCGCCGGAGACGCCGTGGTGGCCGGTAGCTGCGCCGGAGAGCCGGGCGCCGCCGGCTCCAGCGATTTCGTGGATGCTCCTGCCCCGTCCGCGGACAGCGTGGACGGGGTGGACGAGGTGCTGGCGGGGGTGTACGGGTCGACGTCCGGCCAGATGGTCGCGGTCGAGGAGGGCACAGTCGAGGGGAGTGCGGACGAGGGGAGTGAGGGCGAAGGGAGCGAGGGCGAGGTGCCGGCCGTGGCCGGCCCGGTGGCCGCTGACGGGCTCGCCGTCAGCGCCGGGTCGACGTCCGGCCAGATGGTCGAGGGAGCCGTGACGCTGGTGGTGACGGGCACCGGGACGGTCACCGGCCCGGTGCCCGCTACCGGGCCGGCTGCCAGCGCCGGGGCAGTGGCCCCCGCCGCAAGGGTGACGCCGAGCGCCACCTCGGCCATGTGGCGCAGGGCTCGGGGCAGGATGCGCCGGGCGGCGGCCGCCGCGGCCCGCCCGCCGCCGCCGGGCAGCGCGGCGAGCGCGGCCAGGACGAACCCCGCGCACAGCCACAGCAGGCAGGCCCACGCGGCGAGGCCGACAACGGTCACCAGCGCGTGTTCGGGATCGGCCGTGACCCAGTCGGGCACCGCCGAGAAGCCGGACGGGAGATCCGCTCGCCCCGGCCCGACCGCGATCAGGATGATCGCCAGTGCCGTCGCGGCGGCCGCTCCCGTCAGGAAGACGAGCACGCGCCGGACGGCTGGCATCGGCAACTCCCGGTGATTCGGGGGCCTGATCCGTCGGCGGCACGGAAAGAATCATCCAGCCGTTGATCCATTGGCCCATTTGATCTTTGGAAAGCTTCGTTTGGGTTCGTTTGCTTGTGTAAACCCCTGAAGGGTTGATGTCAACCTCGGTTGGATGGTTTGCTCGCCGTCCGCGGGTCCGACGGTGTCCGCGGCCGGTGTCCATCATGATCGCCGTGTGCCCGCGTCCAGCGCTCGCCGCAGGCCCGCTCCCACTGGCTGGACACGCGGGAGCGGTCCATGCCACCCTGCTGGGGCACCGGTCATGGGGTGCGGACACCGTCCATGACCGCTGCGTGGTGCATGCCCCAGGCAGGCAGGGTGGGCCGTCACGCGCTTTTCGGTCAGGCAGGCGTATACCGGCGGCACGTTCGCGTGGATCGTCTCCGGCGGCCGGTGCCCGCCAACGGATACCGCCGCCTGTATGGCTACACATGGTTACATGGCTGGCGATGGCTGGCGTTCCGGGCCGTATCCGCTGCCGCCGCGCCGCGCGTCCGGCTGCGCCGCTCCGGCGGTTGCCGGCCGGACGCCCAGCGGCCGGCCGGAGCTCGGGCCCGCGCATGGGCAGGCGCCCGCGGCGGCGTCCGGGAGCGAAGAGGGAGGGACGGGTGCGCTGGGAGGCGCTTTTCGCCGATCTTGAGACGCAGTGGGAGGCGGCCGAGGCGGCCGAGCTCGACGCCGAGCTCATCGACAGGAGCCGGCGCGAGGCCGGGTACCTGCGTCTGATCGACCGGCTGCGGCCGGCGATCGGCTCGTCGTTGCGGGTGGGCGTCGAGGTTGTCGGGCGGGAGTCCGACAGCGTCCTGACCGGATGGCTCACCGCGCTGGGGGTGGACTGGATGCTGCTGCGGGAGCCGGCGGCCCACGAGGCGCTGGTGCCGTTACACCGCGTGCTGTGGGTGCATGGCCTGGCCGCGCTGTCGGCGCATCCCGGCCACGAGGGCCCGCTGGCGGTCCGGCTGGATCTGCGTTATGTCCTGCGGGGTGTGGCGCGGGACCGTTCACCGTGCGTGGCCGTGCTGGCGGACGGCACCCCGGTGCGGGGCACTGTCGACCGGGTCGGGGCGGACTTCGTCGAAGTGGCCGAGCATCTGGACGACGAGTTCCGCAGGGCACGGTCGGTACGCGCGGTGCGGACCATCCCACTGGCCGCGATCGGCTTCGTCCGCCGGACCGTGTGAGCCGCTGCCGCGCCAGGACGCTGTCACGCAGGACAGGGCGCTGTCGCGCAGGACGCTGTCGCAGGAAAGGCTGTTGGCGCTCCCGGAGCGCTGACGACGTCATGGCGTGCTTCTTCGCGCTACGGGATTCCCACCGATGAAGTGGCGGTCGCGGCGGCGGCGCTCCGGCCGGGCCGGGGTTTCGGCGGCCGGGGCCGTAGCGCTGGTCCGGCGGCGCCGATCTGGCGGGACGGGCCGGGAACCGGTCCGGGCGATCCAGGCCGGGCCTGCTTCCGGCCCCGGTCAGCCGTGCAGGCCGGGGAACTCCTCGTCCGGCAGCGTCTCACCGCGGCCGAGGGGGTTGGCGAGCACGAAGGCGCGGGTCTGCTCGTATGCCCGCTGGATGTATCCCTCAAGCTCGCTGCGTTCGACTCGCCACTGTCCGCGTCCGCCGATCTTTATGGCGGGGAGTTCACCCGAGCGGACCAGCGCGTACGTCTGGCTTGACGAGATGTTGAGGATCTCCGCCACATCGCTGAGCTGAAGGAAACGCTCGTTCATCGGCCTGTCTCCCTGGCGATGGATGGGTCGTGTCTCCTGTGTATCAGAGTCGCAGGTCCAAATCGCCTGTGAATGCCTCCGCTTGTGGATAACAGGTGCTGTTCGCCTTGGGCTCCAGGGCTCCAGGGC
>NZ_CEVIVD010000093.1:8960-17837 GCF_982290655.1 Protofrankia sp. CiP1_Cm_nod3 | reverse complement strand
GGGACACAAGCTACAGGAGGTCCGCCGGTGACCGACCTCACCCCCGCTGTCGCGGTCTCGGAGAAGCCGGCTGCCCCACCGTCACCGCCGACAGCACCGTCGCCGCCGGCCCGCCGGCTCACCCCGCCGCGCTGGCGGGACTCCCGTCTGCTGGTGGGCGTCCTGCTGGTACTGGTGTCGGTCGTGGTGGGCGCCCGCCTGTTCGCGACCGCCGATGGCAGCCAGGACTGGGTGGTGGCGGCCGCGGACCTCCCGGCCGGGCATGTCGTGGCCGCCGCCGATCTCACCACGGCCTCGGCCTACCTGCGCTCGGCGACCGCGAGCCGTTACTTCCCGGGTGGGCGCCGGTCGGAGCTGGTGGGGACGATGCTCGCCCGTCCGGTGTCCGCCGGGGAGCTGCTCAGCGGCGCTGACTTCGTGCGTGACGACGTACGCCCGACTCGGCTGGTCTCGATCGTCGTCAAGGACGGCAGAGCCCCCGCGCTCACCCCGGGCGATCACGTGGACGTCTTCGTCCTACAACGGTCGGGCCCGGCGGGTGCCGGTGCCGCCACCGGCGCCGCCACCGGCGCGGGCACCGGCGCTGGCACACCGGGCACGGCGGGCGCGGGCGCGGCGCAGGCCGCCGGCCAGGTGCCGGTGGTGCAGACCGGCAGCGCCGGCACGGAGGTGCTGGTGCTGCACGATGTCGAGTTCGTCGCGCGGACGACGCTGGCGGCGGGCTCGTACGCGCTGACGCTGCGGGTGCCGGTGGAGCTCGCCATCAACGTGGTGGCGGCGTCCCAGAGTGAACGGGTGGACGTCGTCAAGCTTGAGCGCGGTTCCCGGGGTGAGGTCGGCGGGCCGGGTCCGAGCGCTGTGCCGGGGTTCGGGCAATGAGCCTGCCGATCCTGACCGCGGTGACCAACTCGGTCGTCGAGTCCGGGCTTGTCACGGCGTTCGACCGCCGTGATCTCGGGGTGACGGTGGTCCGCCGGTGTGTCGACCTGCCCGATCTGCTCGCGGCGGCGACGACGGGCGCGGCGCGGGCCGCGCTGCTCTCGGCGGACCTGCGCCGCCTGGACCGGGACGCGCTGACCCGGCTGGCCGTGGCCGGGGTCGCGGCGGTCGGCCTGATCACCCCCGGGGACGAGGACGGCGAGCGCCGGCTGCGCCAGCTCGGTGTCGCGGCGGTGATCACGACCGACGCGACGGCCGAGATCGTGGCGTCGGCGGTGGTGGAAGCGGTCCGGGCGCTCACCGGCACCGATCATGTCGCCGGCCTGCTGCCCGCCGCGTACAGCAGACCGGCGCCCGGTTTCGCGACGTTGACGCCGGTGGCCGACCAGCCGCCGCCCGATGCTCTCGCCGAGCCCGGCGACGGCCGGGTGATCGCCGTGTGGGGCCCGACCGGCGCCCCGGGCCGCACCACCGTGGCCCTGGGGGTGGCGGCGGAGCTCGCCGCCATGGGCATGCCGACGCTGCTCGTCGACGCCGACGTCTACGGCGGGGCGATCGGGCAGCTGGTGGGGCTGCTGGAGGAGGCGCCCGGCCTGGCCGCCGCCGCCCGGGCGGCCAACCAGGGGGTTCTCGACGTCCCCCGGCTGGCGCTGCTGTGCCGGGATCTGGGTGGGGGGCTGCGCATCCTGCCGGGTATCGCCCGTCCGTCGCGGTGGCCGGAGCTGCGTCCGGCCTCGGTGGAGGTCGTGCTCGCGCTGGCGCGGCGGCTGGCGAGCTTCGTCGTCGTCGACTGCGGTTTCTGCCTGGAGATGGACGAGGAGCTGTCGTTCGACACGTCCGCGCCGCGGCGCAACGGCGTGACCCAGGTGGTGCTCGCCGCGGCCGACAGCATCCTGGCCGTGGCAAGCGCGGAGCCGGTCGGGCTGGTGCGTTTCGTGCGTGGGCTGACGGACCTGCGCGAGGCCGTGCCCGGTGCGGATCCGTGGGTCGTGGTGAACCGGCTGCGCGCCTCGGCGGTCGGGAAGGACGCCCGCCGGGAGGTCGCCAGGGCGATGGTGCGCCATGTCGGTATGGAGCCGGTGGCCGCGATACCGCTCGACGTCGCGGCGATGGACAGCGCGCAGGCCGCCGGCCAGCTGTTGCGGGATGTGGCCCCGACGTCGCCGGCCAGGCTGGCGATCAGCGAGCTGGCCGCGCGGGTGGCGGGGCGTCCGGTGCGGGGCCGCCGCCGGCGCTCGCCCGTTCACCGTTGACGGCTCGCGGGCGCGGGCCGCGCCGGGCTTCGGCCCGGGGGCGGGGGGAGCGGCTGCCCTGACGGCCCGCGGGCGCGGGCCGCGCCGGAGCGTGCCCGACGGATGTTCGACCGCGCGGGCGGCGCCTGGACGGCCGGCACCTGTCAGCACGCCGTGCATCGTGCGCGGAATGTGATCATATAAGGACGATTTGTAGTGATCTGTGCGTACGAGCCGTGCGGGCGGCTGGGGCCGGCCGCACGGACGAGGCTGCGCGGGCCGCGGGCCGACGGGTCGCGCCCGGCTTCGGACGCTTTTTGATCTAGTATGACTTGTCCCGCTAATTTTATACGAAGAGTAACCGATCCGGGCGACCTTCCTCTGCCGGGAATGCCGTTTTTACAAGCAAATCTTCCTCTAACCAGCCAGCGGAACGGTTACGGACTGCGGTTCCGGGGCAGCCTGTCTGAGTGACTGATCGTAGAGAAAAGATAGCTGTTAGCAATCATCATGCTGTTCGCAGCGTGGCGCCGGTGCCGCTCGGGTGGATTTCACTTCTGGCGAGGGGAGAGATCTTACGGGAAGTAACCATGGTGACGATCAGATGACTAATTGCATTAATCAAATGTAGCTATCCTTTTCGGGTAACGTTCAGTTAGTGTGAGCACCTGCGTCACCGCAGTGGTGGGGCAGTGGTGGGAGCGATAAATGATCACCAAGTGCTCTGTTGAGGTGGACGGGGGGTGTATCGGATGAGTCGGGAGTACGCGAAGGCCGTGGGAGCTCGTCTCCGGGCCATACGGATCCAGCAGGGGTTGTCCCTGCAAGGTGTGGAGCAGAAGTCACGCGGGCGCTGGAAGACCGCGGCGGTTGGCTCCTACGAGCGTGGCGACCGGATGATCAGCGTTCACCAGCTCTCGGAACTCGCCGCGTTCTACGGCGTTCCGGTCTCGGCGCTGCTGCCGGAGGAGGAGGCGCTACCTCCTCGCGAGCACCGGCACCGCACCGTCCTCAACCTGAAGAAACTCGCTGAGGCGCCACCGGACTCGTCCGCGCTGGTGCGCCGGTGGGTGGCGCAGATACAGCGCCAGCGGGACGACTACGCCGGACAGGTCCTCTCCATCCGGGACGGCGACCTGAGGGCGTTGGCCCTTCTGCACGACACCACTCCGCAGGAGTTCTCCGAACGGCTGCGGGGGTGGGGCGTGCTGGAGACGAATTTCGGCGAGGAGGAGGTTCCCGAGTAGGGCGTTGCCGCGCCGGCCGCCCTGACTCCGCCCTGACTCCGCCCTGGACGGTGCCGGTCGTCCCCTGGGGACGGTGCCGGTCGGCTCCAGGACGGTGTCGGTTCCTGGGCAGCGTTGGTTCCTGGCGTGCCGCATGCTGGGAAGGCGCGGTGGCCAGCCACGAGAACGTGCGCGGCGGGCCAGAGGTGTGTACCGCTGCCGCCGGCATGGTCCCTGTCGCTGGCGGCGGGGGCATGTACCGGGGGGTTGTGACGCACAGCAGGTTGTGACGCGCAGCAGGAGGTGGCTGATGGCTGGCAGCAGGGTTCCCCGCCGCGGACTGGTACTGGGCGCCGGGGGGGTGCTCGGGTCGGCGTGGATGATCGGTGCCCTGAGCGCCTACGAGGAAGCGGCCGGCGTCGACGTCCGCGACATGGACATGACCGTCGGTACCTCGGCCGGAGCGGTGCTGGCGGCTCTGATCGGCCTTGGCACGAGCGTCGAAACAATGGTCAACTCCGAATACGGCGAGCCGTTGTTCGGCGATCCGGTCCTCGACTACACCCGCCTCGGTTCGGCTCTCCCGCCGCGGCCGCGGATGCGCATCGGCTCGCGTCGGCTGCTCGCCACCTCGGCCCTGCACCCACGCCGGGTGACCCCGCTGGTGGCCCTGGTCTCCCTGCTCCCGCAGGGCCGCGGGACGCTGGCCGCCGTCGGCGACCTGGTGTCCTCCGTGGGCGCCACCGTGACCACCTGGCCGACTCCCGCGCCGTTGTGGATCGTCGCGATGGACTACGACACCGGGACACGGGTCGTGTTCGGCTCGCCGGACGCGCCCCGGGCGTCGATCGCCGAGGCCGTGATGGCGTCGTGCGCGATCCCGTCATGGTACGCGCCCGTCGTTATCGACGGGCAGCCCTATGTGGACGGTGGGACGCGGTCGCCAACATCGGTGGACCTGCTCGTCGACGCCGGTCTCGACGAGGTCGTGGTGCTCGCGCCCGCCTGCTCGTTAGGCTTCGACCAGCCCCGGGGCGCGCTGGCCCGGCTCGAACGCCAGATGCGGCGGCTGGCGACCAGGGTGCTGATCCGGGAGACCGAACTGCTGCGGGCCACCGGGACGAAGGTCACGGTGATCTGCCCGGGGCCGGAGGATCTGGAGATCATCGGCGGTAACGTCATGGATCTCAGCCGCCGGCAGGAGGTTTTCCAGACCTCGCTGCGGACGAGCGCGGCGGCGCTGGCGGAGGCCGGCATCGGGACGCCGTCCACGGGCACGCCGTCCACGGCCTCACCAACGGCATCCGTGCCCACGGCCTCGTCCGGCGCCGACGGCCGTCTGGCGGCCGCTGGCTGACCCGTCCGGCCCTCGTGCGTCGGCCGTCCTGGCGGCTGGCTCCGTGTGCCCAGCGTGCGGGCCGTCGAGCGCCGCACGGCACACTGGCAGCGTGCGTGTCTACCTGCCGTCGACGCTGTCGGCCGCCCGGCGTGTCCTCGCGGACCGGGCGGTCCCGGCGGGGCTCGGCTTCGCGGTCACCCCCGCCGTCCGGGAGTGGTATGCCCACTCCGACATCGAGGAGATGGAGTACGCGCTCCTGCTCGACGCGGCCCGCGCCAGCCTGCGGCTGCTCGACGTCGACCCGGGCGCGCCCCGCCGGCGGGTGGTCCTCGCAGTGGACGTGGACGACTCCGGCCTGCGGATCCGCAACGACCTCGACCGGGGCGTCGTCGAGATCGGCGGCCCGGTGCCCCTGGCCGCCGTCGCCGCCGTCCACGTGGACGCCGTCGACGCCGTCGCCGCCGTGGCCGCCGCGGCGGAGGCGATCGTGGCGGCCGACCTCGGCAGCGATGACGCGGCGTTCGTGGTGGACACCGCCGACGGCTACGAACTGCTCTGGTACGCCACCCAGGAGCTGGCGGACCTCGTCTGACGCCTGTGGGCGGCCCGGGCACAGGCCCGGCGCCCGGCCCGGCACCCGAACCGGGACCTGACAGAGCGCGGACAACAGCGGACGGCGGCCGCCCGAGGCGCGAACATATTCCTGCGCGTCGCGGACGGCCGCGGGCCGCCTGGTCTGGGAGCGTTCCAGGAGGGGCGCCGCGGGCTGGCCGGCCCGCCCCTCGAGCGTCCCGGCGCGGTGTTTCCAATGCTCGGTTTCCAGCGCTTCGGAGGGTGGGTTGGGATGGATGCCGTCGCTGTCGTCCCGGAACCGGTCAACGAGCCGGTCCGCGCCTATGCCCCGGGCAGCCCGCAGCGCGCCAGCCTGCGGGCGGCGCTGGAGCGGCTGGCGGGGGAGCGCGCCGAACTGCCGCTGGTGATCGCCGGGAGGGAGCGCCCGGGCGCCGGCGAGCCGTTCGAGGTGGTCGCCCCGCACCGGCACGAGCTGGTGCTGGGCGCGGGCCGGGCGGCGGCGCCCGGCGACGTCGCCGCCGCGGTGGACGCGGCGCTGGCCGCGGCGCCCGGCTGGCGGGCGCTGTCCCAGGACGACCGGGCCGCGGTGTTCCTGCGGGCGGCCGACCTGCTGGCCGGGCGCTGGCGGGACACCCTCAACGCCGCGACCATGCTCGGGCAGAGCAAGAGCTGCTACCAGGCGGAGATCGACGCGGCCTGCGAGCTGATCGACTTCTGGCGTTTCAACGTCGCCGCCGCCCGTGGGATCGTCGCCGGGCAGCCGCTCTCGGCGCCCGGCACGTGGAACCGCATGGACTACCGTCCCCTGGAGGGGTTCGTCCTCGCGGTGACGCCGTTCAACTTCACCTCGATCGCGGCGAACCTGCCGACCGCTCCGGCGATCATGGGCAACACGGTGGTCTGGAAGCCGGGCCCCACCCAGCAGCTCGCCGCCCAGCACACCATGTCGCTGCTGGCGGCGGCGGGCCTCCCACCAGGGGTGATCAACATGGTCACCGGGGACGGCGCGGCCGTCTCGGCGGTGGCGCTGCGGCACCGGGAGCTCGCCGGGGTGCACTTCACCGGGTCGACGGCGACTTTCCGGACGATGTGGCGGACGGTGGCCGAGGGGATCGACGGCTACCGGGACTACCCGCGGCTGGTCGGCGAGACCGGCGGGAAGAACTTCGTCGTCGCCCACCCCAGCGCCGGCCCGGACGCGCTCGTCGTCGCGCTGGTCCGGGGTGCCTTCGAGTACCAGGGGCAGAAGTGCTCGGCGGCGTCCCGCGCCTACCTGCCCGCCTCGCTGTGGCGGTCGGGTCTTCGTGACCAGCTGGTCACGCAGACCGCGGCGCTGACCTACGGTGACGTGTCCGACCTGAGCCTCTTCGGCGGGGCGGTGATCGACCGGCGGGCCTTCGACCGGCTGTCGGCCCTGCTCGCGCGGCTGCGCGCGGACCCGGACGTGTCGGTGCTCGTCGGTGGCGGCGCCGACGACCGGACCGGATTCTTCGTGGAACCGACGGTCGTCGTGTGCGCCGATCCCGCACACGAGGTGTTCACGTCCGAGTACTTCGGGCCGGTACTCGCCGTGCATATCTACGACGATGCTCCGGGACGGCCCGGTTCGGACGCTTTTACCACAGCATTGCGGGATGTCACGGACTTCTCGCCCTACGGGCTGACCGGCGCGGTTTTCGGCCGGGATCGCCGCGCGCTCGCCACCGCTACCGAGGCGCTACGGTACAGCGCCGGAAACTTCTACATCAACGACAAACCGACCGGCGCGGTGGTGGGCCAGCAGCCGTTCGGCGGATCGCGGGCGAGCGGCACCAATGACAAGGCCGGCTCCGCGCTGAATCTGCTGCGATGGGTCTCCCCGCGGGCACTGAAGGAGACGTTCGACCCACCGCGACAGGTCGCCTACCCGCACATGGGCTGAGCTCCTCACCAGGGCCCTTGCCAGGGCCTCCTACCAGGACCTCCGCGCCAGAACCTCTCGCCGGGACCGCTGCCCCGGGCCGACGCGCCGCGGGGCCCGAGGCGGCGTGCCGACCTGGACGCCATGCTATCCGCTTGCGGCCCGCATCCGGTGGCATCGTGCTGTTTTACGACCGACAGTGCTGTTTGGCAGTTGACAGGACTGTTTGGCAGTTGACATGGCTGTTCCGGCCATGGCGGACACTCGGACCACACCGTCGCCCGTTGGTCGTCCGGTTGGAACTGGACGTTCGGAACACGGCTGTGGAATGGTTCGATACCGGACCGTCCCGGGGGATGTTCCGGCCGGGGCCGTCGGCGAGCGTACCCGGCGTGACCGGGCGCGTGGACAGCCGCCATGCGCCTATTGGTTTGCCGCCACCCGGAAAGATCGCGACCGCGCTTCGCGATACTTTTGTGATGGATTCAGGGTGCGCCCGGCGCACCCACGGAGGACTTTCGTGGCCATGATGGGAACCCAGGATGATGCCGGAGGCTGCCACCCGTACCGGTGCGGATCCCCGCGGCGCGCACCGCGGGAAGGAGGCTGATCACCCGTGCTCTACCTCGCCGGCCAGATTCTGGTGCTCATGGCGGCGGCGCTGGCTGTTGGTGCACTGCTGACCTGGGTGTTCCTCCTCGGCCCCGTACATCGCCGGGTCGAGGAGATACGGCGTGCCACCGCCCTGCCCGCCCCCGGCACCGGGCCGCTGCCCGTTGTGACGCCGCCGGCAGGCAGGCCCGCTCCGGCAGGCACGCCCGACGCGCGGCCCGCCGGCCCGTCCGGTCCGCCGGCGGCCGGCGGTGACGCCCTCCGTCCCGCGTCCCGCGTACGGGACGACGATCCGGGCGACGGCGGCCCGGGCGACGGCGGCCCGGACACCGCCGGGGCCGGACCATCGGCTGTCGGCGCCGGGACCGGTTCCGTTCCGCCCGCGCGTGCGGGCACGCGGTCATCGGGCCAGCGGGACGACCACCAGCCGAATGATCACCAGTGGGACGATCGCCAGCAGGACGATCATCGGAGGGACGATCATCAGCGGGACGAGTGGCTGCTGGAGAAGGCGGCGCTCACGGCCCGGCTGGCCACCGCCGAGCGGCAGGCGGCCGAGTCCGAACAGCGGGTCACCGCCGCCGAGGGGCAGGCCGCTGTCGCCGGTCACCGGGTGTGGATGCTCGAGGAGGCCCTCGCCCGGGCCGAGGAGCCGGGCGAGCCCGACGACGCGGTGCCGTCGGACGCCGAGAACGTCCAGGCGCTCGCGGCCGAGGCCGTGCGGCTGCGCAGGCAGCTCGCCGAGGCCGAGGAGCGCTCCGCGAAGTTCTCCTCCCGGCTGGCGATGGCGCGTACCGAGGCCGAGGAGGCCCAGCGCCAGGTCGCGACCCTGACGACGAGGCTTGATCGCCACCAGGCCGAGTGGGCCGCCGAGAAGGTCCGGCTGCTCGCCCAGATGAGTGGCGGCGAACAGGCCTCGGCCGTGTCCGAGCACACACGCACCGCCCGCGTCGAACTGGATCTCCCGGATCCCGGCCACCCCATCGAATCCGCCCGCGGGGCTGCCACCCGGCCGGATGTTCCGGCCACCCTCGAGCCGGCCACCCTCGAGCCGGC
>NZ_CEVIVD010000093.1:0-8674 GCF_982290655.1 Protofrankia sp. CiP1_Cm_nod3 | reverse complement strand
CCCTCGAGCCGGCCACCCTCGAGCCGGCTGCCCTCGAGCCGGCTGTCGGTGAGGACACCGTGGTGGCGGGCCAGCCGGATACCGGCGCTGCCGGCGGGCAGCCCACCCACGCGGAGGCCGGTGGGCCGGCCGCTGGCGTGGCGGAGGACCTCGACAACGCCGATCTCCGTGACGTCTGGGAGGCCCGCGAGGCCCGGGAGGGCCAGTCCTCCGCACTCCCCGATGGCCGCGGCCCCAGCGGTCGGCGAAGTCGCGATCATGTTTTTTTCGCGCTGCCGGCGGCGGAGGAGCCCGAGTTCCTCGAGGAGGATCCGGCTGTCGCCGCGGTTGTGCCGGTGCTCACCGCCCGGCCCGTCCCGGGCGCCCAGCCGGATCGTCGTTCCCCGGGCACAGCGCCCGTGGGCGCGGCATCCGGGGCCTCGGCACATGCGGGCCCGGTGCCCGCGGGGGCGTCGGCCACTCCGGGTAGCTCCTCCGGCGCAGCCATGGGCGCTTCGCCCGCCGCGTTGCCGGGTTCAGTGGCGCTGGCCGGGCTGACCTCGCTGTCCGGTTCCTCCGGCCCCGGTGGCGGCTCCGGCCCCCTCCCGCCGCCCGCCGCGGTGCAGGGCGCCCGCCGGGACAATCTCAAGGAGATCGTCGGGATCGGCCCAGTCGTGGAGGCACGGCTGCACGCGCTCGGCATCGTCAGCTTCCGCCAGCTCGCCGATCTCAACGAGGACGGGGTCAGCTGGCTCGGCAGCGTCCTGGAGGGTTTCGGCGACCGGATCGTCTCGGACGACTGGGTGGGCCAGGCCGGTTCCCTCCACGAACGCCACCACCGCGGCCGGGTCTGACCGCCGGACCAGGTAGCGCGGACCAGGTAGCGCGGACCAGCGTCCGCGGTCGCCCGGGCCGGGCGGATATGCGGTCGTCCAGGGGCAGGGACTGATCGAAATGTTACTGTCCGTCACTGAATGTCCGACCGCCGCCGGGTGTGGCAGGGGCGTCCACGGGCTGTCCGCGGCGTCCTGCGAAGCCATCCCGGGCGCGGCGGGCAGCCGATTCCGGTGCGTCCGCGCCGCCGCTGGCCGGTGGTGGCACCGACCGGCCGGGTGCGCTGGTCATGAATATGGCTACGGGCCGGTTCCGAGTACCGGTCGCTGATATTTCTGATCGGTATCAGAATTGATATCGAATGATTTATGGAAATTCTGACAATCCGTTCCCGTGGACGTTTCTCGGGCCTGGGCCGGGCGGTCCCGTGGGTGCCGCTCCGTGGGCCGGCGGATGATCCTGTTTCTTTCGGGGCGAGCGGGTTCGCATGTCAACCGGTATCGGTCGCGCATACGCCACGGTGGCGGCCCGCTCGTCACGGTTCCGGCAGCCGGCCGCGCGAGCGACGAGCCAGCGTGTTTCCCACCGGTTACGACCGCGTCCCGTGAACGCCGGACGGGCCGCTGCCGCCGCGATGCGCGCGGATATGGCCCGACGCTGGCGCCAGTTCCACCGGGGAGTGGTTGCCGGGATTTTCCGGCCGGGCCGGTGGAGCGTCCTCCCCGGTCCGCGGCCACCTGGCGGCCGGGGGCCGTTCCGGCTGTTTTCCCGAATGTCGCGACAGCGGGCCGGCCATTTTCCCGCCCGGCGCCCGGCCAGCCGGGTGATGGATGCGGAGAGTAACGGATGTTCGCCTGGGCATGTGATCGTTTTCTGCCGCCGTTGGGCTCCCCGTGGCCCGATGTGGGTGGACCGCAACGGCCATGCGAATATTGTCGCCGGGCGTCCACCTCCCTCCAGCCGAAGGCGATGCGATCTTGTTATCGCGCTGCCGGGGCCAGGGGGAGAACGGCCGAAGGTGGTGTGATCTTGCTTTTGCGCCGCCGGTGGGCAGCGGAGTGGTACAAGCCGAAGGTGGTCCGATCGTGATTTTTCGGACGACCGGCGAGCGGAGGGGCACGGTGTCGACTGCTTGATCGGACGCGACCTGATTTCTATGTTTCGTAGTATTTGTCCGGCTGACAACACTCCGAACGCATAACCAGGGGGGATCGGTCTTCCGTGGCGGCACGTGGTGACTGGATGGACGCCACCTCTCTCATCGAGGGTGAAGTGCGCGAACTCGTCCGGCGCCATTCCCTCGACCCGGTCGAGGAGCCCGTCCGCATACGCCAGCTCGTCGAGGACGTCCTCAGCGAATATGAGGAACGCGCGCTCACCAGCGATCTGCCGCCGATTGTCGACCGCTCCACCACCGCCCGGCTCGTCCACGACGCGGTCGCCGGATTCGGGGCGCTGCAGCGCCACCTCGACGACCCGGCAGTGGAAGAAATCTGGATCAACGAGCCCGGCCGGGTGTTCGTCGCCCGTAACGGGCGCAGCGAGCTGACCACGACGATCCTGACCGCCGACGGCGTCGCGGACCTCGTCGAACGGATGCTGAAGAGCTCCGGGCGGCGGGTGGACCTCTCCACCCCCTTCGTGGACGCCATGCTGCCGGACGGCTCGCGCCTGCACGTGGTCATCCCCGATGTCACCCGGGCCCACTGGTCGGTCAACATCCGCAAGTTCGTCCTGTCCGCGGCCAGCCTGGACGAGCTGGTCGCCCTGTCCACGATCACCGCGCCGGCCGCGGCCTTCCTGGAGGCCGCCGTCGCGTCCGGGCTGAACATCATCGTCGCCGGTGGGACGCAGGCGGGGAAGACGACGATGCTCAACTGCCTGGGCTCGGCGATGCCCGGGCGGGAGCGGGTCATCTCCTGCGAGGAGGTCTTCGAGCTCAAGCTCCGGGCGCCGGACTGGGTCGCCATGCAGACCCGCCAGGCCAACCTGGAGGGCACCGGGGAGATCCGGCTGCGGCGCCTGGTCAAGGAGGCGCTGCGGATGCGCCCGGACCGGATCATTGTCGGCGAGGTCCGGCAGGAGGAAGCCCTCGACCTGCTCATCGCGCTCAACTCGGGCCTGCCCGGCATGTGCAGCCTGCACGCGAACTCGGCCCGCGAGGCGGTCACCAAGCTGTGCACCCTGCCGCTGCTCGCCGGGGAGAACGTCAGCCACGCCTTCGTGGTGCCGACGGTCGCCGCGAGCGTGGATCTCGTCGTCCACCTGGCCAAGGACGCCAGCGGGCGCCGGCGGGTCACCGAGATCGTCGCGCTGCCCGGGCGTACCGAGGGGGACGTCATCGAGATCGCCCAGATCTACCGGACGCACGGCAGCACCCTGGTGCGGGCCGAGGGCTACCCCCCGCATGCCGAACGGTTCGCCCAGGCCGGCTACGACCTGCCCGCGCTGCTCGCCGCGACCGACCGTGACCGTGACCGTGACCGCGCTCGTGATCGTGATCGTGATCGTGATCGCGGCTATGCCGAGCGGGCCGCGCTGCTCGAGCGGTCCCCGCTGGGCGAACGATCATGGCTCGAGATCCGGGGAGGGGAGGGCTGATGGGTATCTTCCTCGGCCTGCTCTTCGGGCTCGGCCTGTTTCTCGTCGTCACCAGCGGCCGTCCCCGTGTCCGGCGTGACCCCGGCACCGCCAGATGGCGGGTGCGGACCAGGGAACTTCTCGCGCAGGCAGGTATCCCGGGGGTCAGCCCCGACCAGCTCCTCATGATCAGTGTTGGGGCCGGCCTGGTGGTCGGCCTGCTCGTCCTTGCCTTCACCGCCACCTGGTCGCTGGCCGGGGCGTTCTTCGTCTTCGCCGCCCTGCTGCCGCGGGCGATGGTGGTGCGGCGCCGGCGCACCCGCATGCACGACCTGCGCGAACTGTGGCCGGACGTGGTGGACAACCTGGCCAGCGCCGTACGGGCGGGGATGTCCCTGCCGGAGGGGCTCGCGTCGGTGGGGGTGCGCGGCCCGGTCCCGCTGCGCCCCGCGTTCACCCGCTTCGGTGAGGACTACCGGGCGACCGGCTCCTTCTCGGCGAGCCTGGACCGGCTCGCCGACGACCTCGCCGACCCGGTCGCCGACCGGATCATCGAGTCGTTGCGGATGGCGCGGGAGGTCGGCGGCACCGACCTCGGCCGGCTGCTGCGGACGCTGTCGGCCTTCCTGCGGGAGGACGCGCGCACCCGCGCCGAGCTGGAGACCCGGCAGAGCTGGACGGTCAACGCCGCCCGGCTCGCGCTCGCGGCACCGTGGGTCGTCCTGCTGATGCTGGCGACCCGCGGGGAGACCGTGCGCGCCTACGACAGCCCGACCGGCGTCGCCGTGCTCGCGACCGGCGGCGGCGTGTCGGTGCTGGCTTACATGATCATGAAATGGATCGGGCGGCTGCCCGAGGAAGGCCGGGTGCTGGGGAGCAGCCTCTCGGGGAGCCCGCGGTGAGCCCGGCGGCGACCGGCGCCCTGATCGGCCTGCTCACCGGGCTCGGGCTGCTCATCATCATCCGCCGGTCGCCGGTTGTCCGGCGGATCCGGCTGGCCGACCGGATGGATCCCTACCTGCGCGACGCCCCGGCGCAGTCCCGGCTGCTCGCCGACCGTCCGCGGAGCACGATGTCGTCCCGTAGCGGTCTGGAGGAGCTGCTGCGGCCTTTCGTGCGGGACGCGGCCCGGCGGCTCGACCGTTTCCTCGGTGGGCGCGCCGCCCTGACCCGGCGGCTGACCCAGGCTGGCGGACGGACGTCCATCGAGGAGTTCCGGGTCCAACAGGTGATCTGTTCCGTGGCCGGCGCGCTTGTCGGCGCGTTCCTGCTGCTCGTGCGGGCGCTCACCGGCGTCGGGCCGCCGCCGATCGTCGGCGTCGCCATGGTCGTCGCGGGGGTCGCGGGCGGGATCGTCGCCCGGGACTGGTGGCTGACGCGCGCGATCCGGGAACGCGAGGAACGGATACTGATCGAGTTCCCGACCGTGGCCGAGCTGCTCGCGCTCGCGGTGACCGCGGGGGAGAGCCCGATCGGCGCGCTGGAGCGGGTCAGCCGGCTCTCCCACGGGGAGCTCGGCCGTGAGCTGCGGCTGGCTCTCGCGGACGCCCGCGCCGGGGCCACCCTCGTCCAGGCACTCGAGGGCATGGCCACCCGGACGACGGTGCCGTCGCTGGCCCGGTTCGTCGACGGCATGGCCGTGGCCATCGAACGCGGCACACCGCTGGCGGAGGTGCTGCGGGCGCAGGCGGTGGACGTCCGGGAGGCGGGCAAACGCCAGCTGCTGGAGGCCGGCGGCCGCAAGGAGATCGCAATGATGGTGCCGGTGGTGTTCTTCGTCCTGCCGACCACTGTGATCTTCGCTTTCTATCCGGCGCTGGTCAGTCTTTCCTTCAACGCCCAGTGATGACGGCCGGTGATTTTCTGGAGATTTTCTCGCTGTCCGCCGAGCAGAGGCGTATCCGAAGTGCCCGAAGGGCTCGAAGAGCCCGGAAGAATGCGAAGGAGCTGTTGGCCGTGCGTGTGTTCGCGATGTTCGTGAGCCGCTGGGTGCTGGAGCGGGAGAGGCTGTCCCGGGCCGGGAGAGACCTGCTCGTGGCAGGGGCCGGGCAGGCCGGCGGCGACCGCCGTGACCGCCGTGACCGCCGTGACCGCCGTGACCGCGGGGACGTGCCCGGCTGGGTCATGGTCACCGTCATGACAGCAGCCCTGGTCGTCGCCCTGATGGCGGTCGCCGTGCCCCAGCTGCGCGATGTCTTCACCAATGCGATCGACTCCGTGGTCGGCAACGGCTGACCGCGCCGGGCCTCCCGCGCGAAGGCTCAAGATCGCCACCCTGTTCCCGGTGCGGGACCGCCTGTTCTCCCCGCTGTTCTCCTCGCGGGAGCATCGACCCGTTCCGGCGTGCCCGGCAGCGAGCGGGCGCGGGTTCGGGGGTTTCCCCGCGCGGCTGCGCGCCCGGGCGGCAGCGCCACGGCCGGCGTCCGAGCGCGCCTTGACGTCCGAGCGCGCCTTGACGTCCGAGCGCGCCTTGACCTCCGAGCGAGGCTCAGCGTCCGAGCGCGGTTCGGCGGTCGTCGAGTTCGTGCTGGTCGGGACGTTGCTGCTCTTCCTGTTCCTGGGGGTCGTCCAGGTCGGCGTGGTGCTGCACATCCGTAACACCCTGGCCGCGGACGCCGCCGAGGGCGCCCGGCACGCGGCGAACCTGAACATGCCCGAGGACTCCGGCGGCCCCTACGCGGAGCGGCTGATCGCGTCGTCCATCCCCGGGCGTGCCGACACCCGCTGCACCAGCGCCGCCACGACCGGCGCGTCCGGCGTGCCCCTGGTCGAGGTGCGCTGCCGGGTCGCCGTACCGCTGACGGTCCTGCCAGGAGGCGCGAAGACGACGATCACGGTCGTCGGCCACGCGGTCAAGGAGACCCCGTGAACATGCCCCCACGACACCAGCTCCGCCCGGGCCCCGACCCTGATCAGACGGACCCTGATCAGACGCGGGAGCGGGCGCCAGGTCGGGCTCGGCGACGCCTGCCGCGCCCGCACCGCGAGTGGCACCTACATCGCGCATGGCGCCGGTTCCGTGAGTGGGGCCGGCGAGGCGACCAGCGTCGGCCGCGCCCGCTCGACGACAGCGGCACCGCTCTGATCGAGTTCGTCGGCCTGTCGGTCCTGCTGCTCATCCCGTTCGTCTATTTCTTCCTCAGCGTGTTCGCCGTCCAGCGGGCCGCGTTCGCGGTGACTCAGGCCGCCCGGGCCGCCGGCCGGGCGTACGCCACCGCCGACAGCGAGGAGCAGGCCCTCACGCGCGCCCGGGTCGCCGCCGAGACGGCCTTCGCCGACCAGGGCCTCGACGGCGCCCCCGAGCTGCATTTCGCGCCCGAGGGAGCGGACTGCGGCGCCGGCAACCCCGGCGACGGCGCCGCGTCCCTGGCCCCCGGCTCCCGCTTCACCGTGTGCGTCCGCTCCGTCGCGGCGTTACCCGGAACAGCCCGGCTGTTCACCGGCCTCGCCGACATCACAGTCAACGGAAAATTCATAGTCGTAGTGGACGCCTACCGCCGCGACCGCACCCAGGCCCCCGCGGCATAAGGAGATTCTGGCCATCCGCTGAATTCCCGGAATCACGTGCTTTCATGCAGGCCTGGTCGACGTCGCCAGCATCCCGCTCGGCGGGTGACCCAGGATGTGAATCCAGCGCTACCCTGACAGCAGTGGAGCCGCATCCTTCGGAGGCTGCCCGGGCAGAGGTTTGCAGGGCTGTGTCTTGGTGGCGTCTCCTGTTCGTGCGTCGGTTGTGCGGCCGGCCGGTTATAGTGCTGACGCGGCTGTTTATGGCACGATGACGGAGGGCATGATCGTACTGGACGTGTCGGGATGGTTTCCCGCTCATCGATCTCCCGCATACACGTTGTAGGTGGAGCTGGACGGGATGATCAGCACATCTCCTCCGGCGCGGTGGATGGCCACAGTTGCCCGCATCCGTGTGTTTTCTGCCGATGGCGACGCGTGAACATCCCCACGTTGACGACGGGGCGGTTGGTGCTTCGGCCGATCTGTCGTGAAGATCTTGACGCGTCCACCGCCATCTGGTCCGACGCCGAGTTCGGGCGGTATGTCGGTAATCATGATCGGCACAGTATGTGGCACAACCTGGCGGCCAACATCGGCGCGTGGGAGCTGGAAGGGGCCGGCTCGTGGTCGGTGGTGGAGCGGGCCGCCGGCGCGCTGGTGGGCCGGGCGGGGCTGTGGTACGAGCCGGGATGGCCCGGGATCGAGCTGGTGTGGTTCATCGGCCGGCCCTGGTGGGGGCGCGGGTACGCGCCCGAGGCGGCACGCGCGTCCGGGACCTGGGCGTTCGCGAACCACGGTGTGAACCGGCTGGTGGCCATCCCGCACCGGGACAACCAGCAGTCCATCCGCGTCGCCGAGAAACTGGGCATGACGTTCGAGCGCTATGAAACTCTGCACGAGACCGACAGCGCCATCTACACGATCACCCGAGCCGAATGGGAAGCCCGCACCGGTGGCTGATCGCTGGGAGGTTTTTTCAGGACCCCTCTGGCCAGGATTGATGATGGTACTCCGACTCGCGGCGGTCTCATGGTTCTGATAATTGAAACAGGAGTTCTGAGCAAACCGCTGTACTGTTCCGGGAATATGGGTGGCCGGGCAGGTCCTGATCCGGTGGGACAGCACGACCGGGGCTGGGCCTGTCAGGAGACGATCAGGTTGCTGTCGCCGAACTCGACCGACACAACCTCGAGCAGGATGTTCTCCCCGAGCTCGGTCCAGGCCGCGTCGATCGGGGAACAGCGCAACCGGTGTGCTCGTGGCCGGTGAACGCGCGGACGTGGAGCGGTTCGTGAAGCGTTTGGAGGATGCCGCTGGGCGATCCGGGTTCGAGCTGGACGCGGCACAGGTGCGGGTCGCCGGCCGGCTTGCCCAGCTCGGCGCCGAGGTGTCGCGGTGGCGGGGCCCGTTCGGTCGGCAGCCGCGCGGGGTCTACCTCTGGGGGCCGGTCGGCCGGGGCAAGAGCTGGCTGATGAACGTGTTCTACGAGAGCGTGCCGACGGACAAGAAGCACCGGGTGCATTTCCACGAATTCTTCCGCCAGTTCCATTCGGCCTTTTCCCGGCATCGGCAGAAACGCCGGGCGGTGGACTTCGCGGTCGAGGAGCTCCTCGCCGGCTGCCGTCTGCTGTGTTTCGACGAGTTTCACGTCCATGACGCCGGCGATGCCATGTTGGTCAGCCGGCTGTTCACGTCGCTGTTCGAGAAGAAGATCACTCTGCTGGCCACGTCCAACTATCCGCCGGATGGTCTGCTGCCAAGTCCGATCTAT